>JADMIN010000570.1 GCA_015478575.1 Ktedonobacterales bacterium
CCCGCGGGGATGCCTTCGATGATGGCGGTGAGGCAGGGGCCGTGCGATTCACCGGCTGTTAGAAATCGAAACATGGTAGCCTCACGCTCCCGAAGTAATGCTGGTCGGGCGCGTGGAGAGCGCGCGCAGGCGCTCCACAATCGGTGGCAGGTGCTCCAGCACGAAGGTGACATCGTCCTCGGTGGTGCTGTGGCCGAGGGTGAGCCGCAGGTGGCCGCGCGCCTCGCTGGCGCTGAGGCCGATGGCCGTCAGCACGTGCGAAGGCTCGACCGCGCCGGAACTGCACGCGCTGCCACTGGAGGCGGCGATACCCAGCAGATCGAGGTTCAAGAGGAGGGATTCGCCCTCGACGCCGGGCAGCACGAAGCTGGCATGGTTGGGCAGCCGCTGGCTGGGGTGGCCGGTGAGCCGTGCGCCAGATAGCTGGAGGATGCCAGCGACGAGGCGATCCCGTAGCGCGGCGAGACGCGCACTCTCGCTGGCCCGCTCAGCGCGCGCGTGTGTGAGGGCCTCCGCCGCGCCGACGATGCCGGGGACGTTCTCCGTCCCGGCGCGGCGGTTGCGCTCCTGCGAGCCGCCGAGCATCTGGGGCTGGATGCGCGCGCCCTGGCGGACGTAGAGGATACCCACCCCCTTTGGCCCGTAGAATTTGTGCGACGAGAGCGAGAGCAGGTCTACATGAAGGGTGCGCACATCTAGATCCAACAGCCCGCCCGCCTGCACCGCGTCAGTGTGGAAGGGCACGCGCCGCGCGTGGCAGATAGCGCCGATGGCGGCGATGGGCTGGATCGTGCCGATCTCGTTGTTGACATACATCAACGTGACCAGCGCCGTCTCGTCGGTGATGGCCGCCTCGACGGCAGCCGGGTCCACCAGCCCATCAGCACTGACCGGTAGATAGGTGACGCGATAGCCCTCGCGTTCGAGCTGGTGGCACGTGTGCAGCACGGCATGATGCTCGATGGCGCTGGTGATGATATGGTTGCCGCGGCGGCGCTGGGCGGAGGCGATGCCCTTGATGGCCAGGTTGTCGGCCTCGGAGCCGCCCCCTGTGAAGATGATCTCGGTCGGGCGGCAGCCGAGCGCGTCAGCGACGGCCTCATGCGCGGCGTCGAGGGCGTCGAGGCTCTGGCGTCCCAGCCGGTAGACGCTACTGGCGTTGCCAAAGCGCTCGCTAAAATAGGGCAGCATCCGTTCGAGCACGGCGGGATCGGTCGGCGTGGTGGCGGCGTGATCGAGATAGATGGTTCCGTCGGGTAGTGGCATAGGTCTTGCTCCCAATTCCATGCGGTGCGCGCAAGGCCGTGTGCCCGGCCCCAGCCCTCGCGGCGTGCCTTGGCGGATACCGCGTGCTCGCGCTCTGCGAGAGATTCTAGCATCAGCGACTCGCGCACCGCCAGCGCGCGTCAGTGCGCGGCGGTCAATTGACCCGCACGCGAGCGACCGGACGCCGCCTCCCTTGACGTGCCGCGGCATCTGGTGCTATGCTTCATACGGTACCCCCCTAGGGTACGCACCACTACCAAGGGCCATGTTGCCCAGGAGGACGCGCATGTCTGGAGTCTATACGGAAGTGACTGACGCAACGTTCGCCCAAGAGGTACTCAACGCGAAAGAGCCGGTAATCGTAGATTTCTGGGCGGCGTGGTGCGGGCCGTGTCTCAAGATGGCCCCGGTATTCGAGGCGCTGGCCGTGGAGTATCAGGGCAAAGTGCGGTTTGCCAAGATGGACACGGACGCGAATAAGCAAACGCCAGGAACATATGGGATTCAGGGCATTCCGACGATGATCATCTTCTACGGTGGTCGCGAGGCCGCGCGCATCGTTGGTTATGTGGCACGGGATGAGTTCAAGCGGCGTCTCGATGCCGCGCTGGGCGCGCTCGCCTAGCGTCGTGTCCTGGCCTACGCCGGAGGGCCTGGTCGGCCGCTTGTCATCCCACGAGGAGAAGGCTGCGAGGGCATCATGGCGACATTGCCAGAAAAAGCGGAAACCGATGTGCAGTTGCGGCTGCGTCGCATCGAGGGGCAGATCCGCGGCATCATCGGTATGCTGGCGGACGGTAAATCATGCGAGCAGGTCGTGACCCAGATCCTGGCTGCCCGCGCGGCGATGGATGGCGTCGCGGTGGAGGTACTGAAATGCCAGGTCGTCGAGGCGCTCGCTGAGCAGTCGCCAGATGTGGCGCGTGAGGCCGTGTTGCGGGTGATCACGCTCCTCAACCGCGTGCAATGACGTGGCGTGCCCGCATCCGCGTGCCTGAGTCTGGGTGTGTTGGCTCGTGGCGTATAGCCGATTCGCCTGGCCTCGTGGCCGTATTCCGCTCCTCTTGCCGTGCCGTGAGATACTATCTTGCGGCACGGCATTGTCGTTCGTG
>JADMIN010000571.1 GCA_015478575.1 Ktedonobacterales bacterium
AGCATGGCGCGCTCGGTGTGGAAGTCGAAGACCGAGCGCCCCCACCGTTGCACGCCGACGTAGTGCAGCACGGCGTCCCGTTTGAGGAGCAGCTCGGCCATCCGACTGCTGAAGCCCTGCTCTGGACCTTCCGGCGAGGTGTAGTCTTCGGCAAAGGTCACCTGTGCCCCTGGCTCAAGCACGATGAGCGTATGCGCCAGGCTGGAGGTCCCCTGGAGGTCAGCCTGAACCACCGAACGCAAGGGTTCGGTCACCACCACTCCGCGTGGCACATAGAGGAACGTGCCTGTCTCCCAGAAGGCGCCATGCAGTGCGGCGAACTTGCTCTCACTGGCCAGCACGCAGCGCGTCATGAAGTGTTCGCGCACGAGGTCGCCGTGTTCGCGCACGGCTGTCGCCAGATCGGTGAAGATCACGCCTTCCCGCACGAGATCGGCGCTCAGGTGATGCTCGACGGGGTGGCCGTTGCGCAGCCCCAAGAAGCCACCATAGGCCTCCTCGCGCTCCGCCACGGGTCGCAGCGATGCGGCGCCCGTCTGATCCACGGCGTGGGGCGTGAGTTGGTCGAGGCGCAGCCGACTGAGGTCAGTGCGCCGCCATTCCTCATCCGTGCGGGTGGGCATGGGTATCTGTTGGTAGAGCTTCCAGGCCGCGAGGCGCCGCTCGCGCAGCCACTCTGGCTCGCTCCGACGCTCGATGAGTTCATTCACAGCGGCCTCAGTGAAGCCGCGCGGCGCGACAGGAGCCGTCATAGCATCTCCACCTTTCTCATCCAGTTTTCTCGTTGCCCCATCTCTCTGACGCTGGCCATGCCTGGCCGCGTGCGCCTTCTGGCAGAGCGCCCTCTGGCGGTGCGCTCTGGCATAGAGCGGGCGGAGCAGCTCTCGCCGCCCCGCCCGGAAGCCCAGTCACGCGCAAGGTCGTAGAGGAGCGCCGGAGCCGCCAGCGCGCGGTCGTCACGTGTGGGCGCCGTGCTCGCACGTATGCGGAGCCGCCACACGTGTGATGGCCCCTGACCAGACCGTCTAGCCGACGGACCCTGACATCTCCATCTGAATGAGCCGATTCAACTCGACCGCGTATTCGAGCGGCAGCTCCTTAGCGATTGGCTCGATGAAACCGCTCACGATCATGGTATAGGCCTCGCTCTCAGAGAGGCCGCGACTCATCAGATAGAAGAGTTGCTCCTCGCCGACCTTCGAGACGGTCGCCTCATGGCCGATATCAACGTCTTCTTCCTCGATCTCGATGTACGGGTAGGTATCGGTGCGGCTCGCCTCATTCAAGAGCAGCGCGTCACACCGCACGTTGGATTTGACGTTGGTGGCACCCTTCTGCACCTTGAGGAGGCCGCGGTAGCTGGAGCGGCCAGCTCCCTTCGAGATGGACTTCGAGATGATCTGTGAAGAGGTGTTGGGCGCGACGTGAACGATCTTGCCACCGGCATCCTGGTGTTGGCCCGTGCCCGCGAAGGCGACGGAAAGCACCTCGCCGCGCGCGTGCTCGCCCATCAGCCAGACCGCTGGATACTTCATCGTCAGCTTCGAGTTGTGTACGATGAAGCCCTGCGAGACGAAGTTACCGGTGTCCTCGACTTCGATATCCCAGGTTGGGACAGGCGCCGCCGCCGGATCGGAGACCTCCACATCCATGATCTCCACCGACTCAGGCAGCACGATGGATGAACGGCCAACTGGGCGTTTCGGCTGGAGCGTGGGCGCCTCGCGCATGGCCTGCATCCGCATGGTGCCGCTGACGTGGCCCAGCAGGCGCGAGTCCGCCGCGAAGACCAGGCGATAGGCGCTCCGCGCCACCGTCGACACACCGAGCATCTCGACGCGCCTCGGCTCGGCGAACTCGGTGTGCAGCCAGGATGTGATACCCAGCGTTACCAAGAGCGACGCGATGTCTTCTAGCAGGCCACGATTGGCGCACTTCAGGCTGAACCGCCCGCGCACGACACAACCGTCCGCATCGAGGTAGCCCGCGACGAAGGCGAGCCGCTGCGACTCTGGCAGCGACCACACCCACCGCGGCACCCGCTTCGTCGTCGCGTTCTCCTCGAAGCCGTTGGCGGAGAAGAATCCGGCCAATTCCTTGCTGTCCCACGCAAGGGGATTCCCGTCGCTCCGCTCGGTCGGAGGCGCGTCTACGAGCGCTGTCATGGTACCGATGAGCCGCTCACGGGCTGGATCGGTGGCCAGCGTCGCAAAGCCAGCCTTGGCCTGGCCCACCACATCCGCGGCCTTGAGGTCCACCGTCTTGGCAGGCGCGACTTCGACGTTGCCGTCGCCAACCCGGTAGCCAAACAGCCACATGATATCGTCACTCGTGTCCTCGACTGGCGACGCGAACGCGGTCGTCAGGCTCGGT
>JADMIN010000572.1 GCA_015478575.1 Ktedonobacterales bacterium
GCCATATCCCTCTCCCAGCAGCGGAAGAACGCATCCGCGTCTGCGATGAAGATCAGTGCGTGATGCCTGAGGCGTGGTGCGACGGCGCCCGCTCGCGCCGCCGCCTCAGGTCGCGTAATTCCGACCTGCCAGGTATGATTATAGCACGGGACGTCAGGAGAGCGGCCACCAAACCGATACGGCCTCGTGCCCCGGGGCGAGCGCGGCCGGTATGCCTGGGGCCAATCGTTGGCAGGCAGGTGGGAATGTCGCGCGGCAAGTCGCTCTCCGACCTCTTATCACCACGCGACTCGGCACCACCTTCCGCATTTGGCGTATTGCACTTCGTGTTATGGCCCACAAGCTGCGGATGGCGTGTCGTGGCGTGCGCCACTGAGCACTGAGCGGCCACCGAGCGCCGCTAGTGCTCGTGGGGAGTTGTGGACCCCCCACAGCCGCGATGACGCACATAAGGGAAACTTGGTGTGGCACTTGATCTCTTTGCGCGCTTGGCCGCCGGAACACTGCTGTTCGCGGTCGTGGCGCTCGTCATCACGCGCCCACGGGGCCTGAGTGTCGCCTGGCCCGCGGGCATCGGCGCGCTGGTCGCCGTCGCGCTCCGCTTGATCTCTTTCAACACCCTGCATGTGATCTTCGGCGATGTCTGGAACGCCGCCGCGACGCTTATTGCCCTCTTCGTTCTCTCCGAGGCGCTCGATAGCAACGGCTTCTTCACCTGGGCGGCGTTGCACTTGGCGCGCTTGGCCCGTGGCTCTGGCCCGCGGCTCTACCTTATGGTGCTGCTCCTCACCACAGCCGTGACGGCACTCTTGGCTAATGATGGCGCTGTACTGATGCTCACGCCGATCTATGCCACGCTCCTGACGAAGATCTATGGCGCGTCGCGGTTGCGGCTGCCCTATCTCCTCGCCGCTGGCTTTTTCGCCGATGCCATGAGTGGCCTCTTCATTCCCAGCAACCTCACGAACATCATTATCGCCGACGCCAATCGTCTCAACTTCGCACGCTCAGCCATGTGGATGGTCCTTCCAACCCTCGCCGCGTTCGTCACCGCTGGCGCCGCCTTTGCGCTACGCTTCCGCACGTCGCTACGTACGCCCTACGCCCTGGAGGCCATTGGCGTGCCCGCCGAGGCGATCCACGACCGTGTGGTCTTTTGGGCGGGGTGGGCGGCGCTGGGCGCGTTGATCCTCGGCTATGTCATCAGTAGTGCTGGGCAGTTGCCCATCTCCGTCGTCGCCGGCCTCGTCGCGCTCGCCATGCTCGGCCTGACCAGCGCGCGGCGGCTGCGCCCCGTCGCTGAGCAGGTGCGCGCCGCGCCATGGGGCATCCTGATCTATGCGCTCGGTATGTTCGTCGTGATGACCGCAGCGTACCGGCGCCATGTTCTGGACGTCATCACTGATCCACTTCGCGCTCACGTCCTCCCCTCCGATGGCCCCCTTGGCACGCTCTTCGCGGGTGGGCTGCTGGGACTGCTCTCCGCCGCCGCCAACAATCTGCCCGCGACGCTTGTCGGTGTGCTGGCGTTGCGCTCGGCCCCCCACATTCTCCCTCTCGCGACCTACGCCATCATGCTGGGCGTGGATATCGGCCCCAAACTGACCCCTTATGGCTCGCTGGCTACGTTGCTCTGGCTGGGCATTCTGGAGCGCCACGGCATTCACATCAGTTGGGGACGCTACCTGCGAGAACTGGTGGGTGGCTGTGCTCGCGCTCGCCGCGGCATTTGGGGGATTGCTGCTCTCAAATGCGCTCTTTGGCTGAGGCACGCTGGCTTCTCTGTCGCTGTGCTCAGGGGCGGCGCATACAGTGGCACACTCTCTTCTGGTGGCGCATGTATTATGATGCGGTTGGGAGTGACGCGAGTGGAGGGGATAGAGCATGGGCCGCGAGTACGCAATTCTGGGCGGGGGGGTGCTAGGGCTAACCGTCGCGCTACGGCTGCTGCAGCGTGGGCAGTCAGTGACGCTTTACGAGCGTGAGGTCAAGCCGGGCGGGCTAGCCGCGGGTTTTCGCGTCGCGGGCACGGGCGGTGGCGAGGCCGCTGGAGATGAGGAGCAGACGGTCTGGCTGGAGAAGTTCTACCATCACCTCTTCCGCACCGATCGCGCGATCATCCAGCTCATCGGCGAGGTTGGCTTAGGGAGCGCGCTGGAGTGGCACCGACCGCTGACGATGACGCTGCGCGGCGGCAAGATCTCCCAGCTCGATTCGCCGCTCTCGGTCCTGCGCTTTCCGCCCATTGGCATGGCTGACCGCCTGCGCATGGCCGCCGTTCTCGCTGCGCTGCGCCTGTTGCCAACACCCCGCGTGCTGGAAGGACGGCGCGCGGCCCGCTGGGTGCGCATGACGATGGGCACCGC
>JADMIN010000573.1 GCA_015478575.1 Ktedonobacterales bacterium
CAGGCAGGGCTTCCAGGCAGGTCGGGCAGAGGGGCATCGGGAACCTCACAGGATCACCTCACGCACGGCGAGGCGCGTCGCTGTGCGCCACAAGGCGTTGACTTCGGGCTGAGAGTCATGGAGCGCGCGATGGAGATACTGCATATGGCTACGCTTATCAGGGTTGGTGTAGAGCGGATCGCCAGCAGCGTAGGTCCGCCCCAGGCTATCGGTCAGGCCGTCAAAACCAAACTCACGCCGCATCGCGTACGGGATGGAACTGATCACGCCCACCTCGCCCAGCCACGGCGACCGCACATAGCCCCGAATCCCGCGCCGCAACGCGCCCGTCAGGACCGGCGCATTGGCTTGCGCGCGGTGCTGGACCAGGTTAACCGCTTCGCGCATCGCGGCGGTATAGAACCGCGCAAAGGTGGGTCCGGTGTTGATGAGTCGCCCGATACGCATCAGGGCTTCGGGGGAAAACTCCAGCTTGTAGAGGCTGTCGCGCAGGAGGCCCATGTTGCTACCCTTTGGGATAGGTCGCCAGCGCCACCAGCAGCGTATCGGGGATGGCTAATAACGCCTCCACGAGCGACGGGGCCTTGTCCACACGATCCGCGCCCCAGTCCGCCGTCCAGACATCTTCGCGCCCCAACGTATAACGGGTGATGGTGAGGCTCCCATCGGGTAGGCTCCACGTGGGGGACTGTTCCAATTGCCAGAGCAGCCAGTAGAGGGTGGCTTTACTGATCGTCATCCGTGGACCACTCCGCTCGCGGGCGTGGTACATATCTGCTGGTAGGCGGCGTGCAGCACCGTCACTAGCGCCGCCTGGAAGCGTTCATCCGCTTCAGCGGGCGTGAGACGGCCTGCGGCAATAAGTTCGGCAATCATCTGCCGCTGCGCCTCGGCCTTCACCATGTCCAGATATGCGCCGAGCGTGGCCTGATCCGGATGGGTGCGGGTGACGATCTCGGCGAACAGGGTCGCGGCGCGCTCGGCGGACGCCTGCGCGCGGGGCGTCATGTTCATGATCCTTCCACCACCTTGCAATAGCATTCCTGATGCGAAAACTGGTAGTCCTTAGGACGGCGCGTCACCAGATATTGGTACTGCATGCCTGTCGTCACATCAACGTACCGCTCATCTAGCAGGGTGTCACCTTTGCGGATGAGCGCATTGGGGTTCCACGCCACGATGAGCTTGAAGTCGATGCCTTCCTCGAAGATCGTGACTTCGCCGTGGATGGTCTGCAGCGCCCCATCCACCTCATCGATCTGCGCCAGAATCCCGGTGGCGAGGCGGCCCGCCAGATCGGTGACGGTTGCGGTATTCACGCCGCGTTGTATGGTCAGGGTCGTGTCCCGCATCGGCTCATCCCGCCCGGTACGGCGCGAGGTAGTCCTCGGCCTCATCCCGATACAAACTCTTAGCCTTGGCTCCCGTCTCCCCCCGGAGGCGAAATTCGCGGCGCGTGTCGCCCATGCTCTGCATTGCTACGCCCGCAGGGTTAAAGCGGAAGGCCAGCAGATGTGCGATGTAACACCAGACTGCCATGCGGATATCATCGGGCACGCTTGCCAGGGTTGCGCCAATGATGGGTCCGCCGACATACGTGAGCGTCGCCCAGGTGTTGGGTTGGCGCAACGCGACGGGCGCGGCGAGAAGGAGCGTTGTATTACCTGAGCCGGACAAACTGATCTGGGGGACGCTGATCTTTTTGGCGCCTTCTGGCAAAACCAGCGCGGACAGGTCCACGGTCATGGCGGGGCTGGCGCTATTTTGCAAGGAGAGGCTGGTGAGGCTCTGCACCGGGAAATGGTAGGGCGTCACGGTGAGGGTCCAGTTCGGGTCAATATAAGCGCGTGAGGTTGGCATGGTAAAGGTCTCACGGCGGCTGAGCGCGAACAGTGTGCGGTCAAGACTCCCTAGCGCCCCCTGGCGGCAATACTGGTCAGCCTTGCGGCACGCTAGCGTCACCTGCTCCGCCAGACACCCATGCGTGCCCGCTGTGGAGACCGACGCCCCCGCGCTATGCCCCACGGCTGTCGCACTGGTGGTCATGCTGGACCCGCCCACCGCCGTGATCGTCACCTTCTCGCTCGTCAGCCCGTCCAAGAGCCAGGCTGTTTGCCCTGTGGCGAAATTCGTGATGGCGGACAGGGGTAAGGTCGTCGCCCCCGCGCTCACGTCCGCGCTCAGCGTCGCGCGCCCGCCGACCAGCGAACTGGTCTCAACACTAAACGCCGAGAACGTCAGGAACTCCTCGACATCGGTATAGACGGCGAAGGTGGTCATGCGGAAGTCTCCGATCTCGGCTGCCGCGTTGACAGCAGCCGAGGGACGCGCCTAGAAGTACGCGATGGTCACGGCGGGGGTGTTC
>JADMIN010000006.1 GCA_015478575.1 Ktedonobacterales bacterium
CTGTGCATCAGGTGTTTGGTGCGGATGAAGTCGCGCGATGGTTTGCCCTCCACCAGATAGCCCGCCAGGGTGAATGGCGCTCCCGCGAAGCCGATCAGCGCCTTGCCGAGCGGATCGAGCTCGCGGCGCAGCAGCGCGATGGTCTCAAGCGCGTAGGGGATGTCGGCGGCGGGCGCCAGTGGGCGGAGCGCCTCAATATCGGCGCGCGTGCGGATGGGGTGGGCCACCACCGGCCCAACATGTTCGACCAGTTCCAACTCGACGCCGATGGCGACGAGCGGCAGCATGATATCAGAGAAGAGGATGGCGGCGTCCACTCCGAGCCGTCGCACCGGCTGGAGGGTCACCTCGACGCACAGCTCTGGCTGGCGCACGATCTCCAGCAGGGTGTGGTGCTGGCGGATCTCGCGGTATTCGGGCAGTGAGCGCCCCGCCTGGCGCATGAACCAGATGGGCGTGCGGTCCACCGGCTCGCGGCGGCAGGCACGCAAGAATCGCGGCATCGTGGTATCGGTGCTCTCCATGGGCATATCTCTTCTCTGGCGGCGTGTCTCTGGCCGTATGGCTCCAGCGGGTGCGGAGTGAGCAGGGGTAACAGGCGCGGGATGCGCCGTGCGGGATGCGCCGCGCGGGATCTGCCGCGCGGTCTGCCCAGATTCATTATAGGTGCGCGGCGCCAGAGCGGAATTGATGGGTATTCAGCGCCAAGCGTGGTGGCCGCGTCTCTGGCGTGCGTGGTCATAAAACCCCTTGGTCACTCGGCTCTCTTGACTTTCCCGGTGATGGAATGTGATACTGTCCCGTAGGGTCTTTGGGGTTCAGCCAAGGCGCTGCCAGGCAAGACGCAGGGTCGCTGCCAGGCCAGATGTCGCGGATAGAAACGAAGCTTGGATGGCGCAAACACCCAATTGAAGCGAGATATGCGGGCGGTTGCTGGAATTGGCAGACAGGCCAGACTTAGGATCTGGTGGCGAAAGCCGTGAGAGTTCGAGCCTCTCACCGCCCACCAGCGGGGCGCCTGGGGAGTGGATCGTGCCATGTGGCGGCTGATGTTGGGGAGGGGCGAGCGGGGTAGGCACTACCCCGCTCGTATCGTCTCTGGGGGATGCGCGCCGGGCATGGTCGGCACCGCGTGCCCGTCATACTGGCACTCTGGTTGTGGTGATCGGGGAGGGCGCCGCGCGCTGCTTGGTGGCCCCCAGTGCCCTTCTCTCCTGATGGTATAATAAGTAAGAAGGTGGCTTACCGTCACCCCGTCGCTCTGTCGCTAACGGCCCGCCCCGCCGCTTGGGGTGCGCAGGCTGGCGCGGCATGTGGAGGCTTGAATTGAAAGTCACGGTGGAACGCACGCCTGAGAGTGAGGCTGTGCTCAACGTCGAACTTGAATGGTCGGAGGTAGAGAAGGCCGCTGACCTTGCCTATCGTCGGCTGGTGCGGAAGTACAACGTGCCAGGCTTCCGGCGCGGCCACGCGCCACGCCCCATGCTCGAGCGTATGCTCGGCAAGGATGCCCTCTACCAAGAGGGTCTCGAAGACCTCGTAGATACGAGCGTGCGTACCGCTGTGCAAGAACACCACCTGCGCCCCCTCGCCCGGCCCTCGGTGGAGACACCACCCTTCGAGCATGGCCAGCCATATACCTTCACCGCGCGCCTCCCTGTCCTCTCGCCCACCGTACTCGGCGACTACCAGAGCATTCGCATTGAGCAGCCCTCAGTGGAGGTCACTGAGGAGGATATTCAGCGCGTGCTCAACGACATTCAACAAGATCAGGCGATGTGGCGGCCCGCCGAGCGGCCCGCGCAACTCGGCGACAAGGTGATCATGGACCTCAAGCTCACCGTTGGCGAGCGCACCATCAGCGATCTGCACGACAATGAGTTCGAGCTGACCAGCGAGCGCCACGGCATCTTTGCCGATATGGATGCGCAGATTGTTGGCATGAGCGAGGGCGAGGACAAAGCCTTCACGACCACCATTCCCGAAGATTACGCGAATGCTGAGTTGGCTGGCAAAGAGGCCCAGTTCGCGGTGACGCTCAAAGGGGTCAAATATCGTGAGTTGCCCGCCCTCGATGACGAACTGGCAAAATCCATCGGCGATTTCACCACGATCGAGGCGGTGCGTGCCACCATCCAAGACCAGTTGCTGACGCGCAAGCAGGAGCAGGCGAGCCGTGAACTGCGCGAGCGTGCCGCCGCCGCCGCCGCCGAGCAGGCCACGGTGGATATCCATCCCGTGCTGGTGGATGACGAGGTGCATGAGATGATGCGTGAGATGGAGCGCGTGCTCGCGCAGAACCGTCTCACGCTCCAGCAGTACCTGAGTCTGAGCCACAAGACCGAGGAGCAGTATCACCAGGAGCTTGAGCCAGACGCACGCCAGCGCGTCAAACGCGATCTCGTCCTGAGCGCGATAGCGGATGTGGAGGGCATCGAGCTTTCCGACGCGGAGATCGAAAGCTGGCTCACAGCACTGGCCGCGCTCGGTGGCAAACCCTTGCACCTACGCCAGCTCAGCCCCAGCCAGCGCGCGAACGTGGTGAGCCGTCTTCGCCGCGACAAGGCGCTTGATCGCCTCGTCGAGATCGCCACCTCAGGCCAGGGCGAATCCGCGCCCATGAGCGCGGCGCCCGCGAGTGAGACCGCGAGTGAGACCGCGCCCATCACAGCCGCGCCGGATGCCGAGGTGAGTGCGCGCAACGCGAGGGCCGCCGCGACATCCGCGGGTGAGGCGGCCGCGCCAGTTGAGGCCGCGCCAGTTGAGGCCGCGCCAGTTGAGGCCGTGCCGAACGTTCCAGCCGAGGCCGAGGCGCCCACGCCGCAACAGCGAGCGAGGAATACAGAGGTACCAGAAGCGGAGGCGTAGGCCACGGCGGGCGCCATCTCGCGATATACTGGCACTATCCCATATCGCGCGGCGCGCAAAGCGGGATATCTCCATGAGGAAGATAGATTGAGCGGCACGGAGAGCGCCCTTGTGCGTTCTTCTTGATAGAGATGAATCGTGGGGGCGTGGAATTCATAGCACGGGAATGTCTAACCCCGGGGGACTGACTCTTGGGGAGCGCGTACCGCGGCGAGTGGGAATCGCGCGCGAGCCAGACACGTGCGTGTCTTATGCGAGTGTCTTACGCGCGGGGGTGCCGCGCTGGCAAACCCAGCACTGGTGACAGCGCCTTTACAGGAAGAATGCGGTCGGATGCCACATGGGCGTGGTTGATCGGCCAGAAGCTGGTGGCGGACCCACCGAGCAATGAGGGGATGGTACACCGTGGCGAATATGAAGGGGACACGCATGACCTATCGCTGCTCCTTCTGCGGCAAGAGCCAAGATCAAGTGCAGCGGCTCATCGCGGGACCGGGCGGCGTCTATATCTGCGATGAATGCGTGGATCTCTGCCGCGAGATCATCGAGGAAGAGCAAACCTCCGCCAAGCCACGCATCACCGCCAGCAAGATTCCAACGCCACGCAAGATCTTCGAGCAACTCAACCAATACGTCATTGGGCAGGACCGCGCCAAGAAGACCCTCTCCGTCGCGGTGTACAACCACTATAAGCGCATCAACTCCGGTATGCAGATTGACGATGTTGAGCTGGGCAAGAGCAATATCCTGCTCATCGGCCCCACGGGCTGCGGCAAGACGCTGCTGGCTCAGACCCTCGCGAAGGTTCTCGATGTGCCCTTCTGCATCGCTGACGCGACCGCGCTCACCGAGGCGGGCTATGTCGGCGAGGATGTCGAGAATATTCTCTTACGCCTCATCCAGATCGCCGACTTCGATGTGGCCCGCGCCGAGCGCGGTATCGTCTACATTGACGAGATTGATAAGATCGCCCGCAAAGCCGATAATCCATCCATCACGCGAGATGTCTCTGGCGAGGGCGTGCAGCAGGCGCTCCTCAAGATTATCGAGGGCACCATCGCCAACGTCCCCCCACAGGGAGGACGCAAGCATCCTCACCAGGATTTCATCCAGATCAACACGCAGAACATTCTCTTTATCTGCGGCGGCGCCTTCGAGGGACTCGATAAGATCGTCGAGCGGCGCCTGGGGAGCCATAAGACGATGGGCTTTACCGCCGTGCCGGGAGAGTCGCTGGAGATGAGTAACACCGCGCTCTCACAAATGAATCCCGATGACCTGCTTAAGTTTGGCCTGATTCCAGAGTTCGTGGGTCGTCTGCCGATCACCGTCTCGCTCGACAACCTCGACCGCGAGGCGCTGATCCGCATTCTGACGGAGCCGAAGAACGCGATTATCAAGCAGTATCAGAAATTGATGCACCTTGACCGCGTCGAATTGAGCTTTAGCCGTGACGCGCTCGAAGCCGCCGCTGATTCCGCCCTCAAGCAGAAGACCGGGGCCCGCGGCTTGCGTACAATCATCGAGGAGGTGTTGCTCGACGTGATGTTCGACATTCCCTCACGTGGCGACGTGAAGAAGGTCAGCATTGACGCCGACACCATCGCCCAGCATAAGCCCGCCCAACTCAGCATGCGGGCTGGCGAGACACGAGACGTGGAGCTCGAGGACGAGTCAGCGTAGCGAGCGCTAATCCACGGAAGCTCTCCGCATGGGTGCGCCTCCTCTGGGAGAACTACCTGGGCCTCCGTTCTGTAGGCGGGCGGAACGCTTCCGATAATCCAATGGGATGAGGATTGACATATATGGCAGACGAATCCTCGAAGAAACCGCGAAGGAGGGAGGCAAAGGTGGCGCTGAGCAACGAGCACGTACAGGAATCTACGGGCGCGCAGACGTACCCGCTCGTCCTGCTCAAGAGCACCGTCGTCTTTCCCCGCACGCGGATGACGATCAATATCGGGCGAGAGAAGTCCATCCAGGCAGTCAAAGCCGCTCAGGCCGCCGACCGGCGCTTCATCGCCGCGTCACAGCGCCAAGCCGACACCGAGACGCCCGGCCCAGAAGACGCTTTCGGCGTGGCCACGCTTGTTGAGATGCGGCAATATGACGTGCAAAGCGATGGCACCATTCAGATTGTCATCGAGGGCATGCACCGCGTCGAGGTGGTGCGGTGGGTGGAGCGCGAACCCTACCCGCTCGTGACGTTTCGCGAGATCACCGAGTCGAGCGGCGTCGGCACGCAGGGTGAGGCCCTGGTCCGCCACGCCCATAGTCTCTTCGAGCGCTTCACGCATCTGAGCCGCCGCTTCAGCGCCGAGGATGTCGCCGGCATCGTGGATGTTCACACGCCTGGCCACCTCGCTGACGCCCTGGCCTCACTCGTCGTGACGGACCACACCCAACAGCAGGAGTTGCTGGAGACGAGTGATCCGCTCGTGCGCCTGGAAAAGATCTGCGTGACCCTTGGCAACGAGATCGAGATCCTGGAGTTGGAGAACAAGATCCGCCAGCGTGTTCGTCAGCAGGTAGATAAGAACCAACGCGAGTATTACCTCAAGGAGCAACTCCGCGCCATCCAGGAGGAACTGGGCAACGACCAGGCGAGCGAGGTGCGCGAGCTGCGCGAGAAGATGGCGCAGAAGGGCCTGCCGGATGAGGTGGCGATCAAGGTGAGCAAAGAGATTGATCGCCTCGAACGCATGCCAACCCACTCCGCTGAGTTGGTCGTCCTGCGGAATTATCTCGATTGGATTTTTGCGCTGCCCTGGCAAGAGCGCACCGAGGATCGGCTCGATATGGCGACGGCTCAGCGTGTGCTCGACGAAGATCACTACGGGCTGGAGAAGGTCAAAGAGCGCATCATTGAATTCCTCGCCGTGCGCCAGCTACGGATGTTGCAGGCACAGCGCGAGACGCCCGCCGAGGGCGGTGGCGCGCCAGCCAAAGCCAACGCCAACGCGCATAAAGGCCCCATCCTCTGTCTGATCGGCCCGCCGGGTGTCGGCAAGACCTCACTGGGCCGCTCGGTCGCGACAGCGCTTGGGCGTAAGTTCGTGCGCATCTCGCTCGGCGGCGTCCACGACGAGGCGGAGATCCGTGGCCACCGTCGCACCTATGTCGGCGCGCTGCCGGGCCGCATTATCCAGGGCATGAAGACCGCTGGCGTGCGTAATCCCGTCTTCCTGCTCGATGAGATTGACAAAGTGACCTCGGACTATCGGGGTGATCCCTCGGCGGCGCTCCTCGAAGTGCTCGATCCGGAACAGAACAGTACTTTCACGGATCACTATCTCGAGGCCCCGTATGACCTCTCGGAGGTGTTCTTCATCTGCACCGGCAATAACCGCTACTCGATCCCGCGGGCGCTGGCCGACCGCATGGATATCGTCGAGTTGCCGGGATATACCGAGGAAGAGAAGATTGCCATCGGGCGTAACTTCCTGCTGCCCAAGGTACTCGATGAGCATGGCCTGAACCGCACGCAGATCCAGGTGCCGCAGCCGGTGATGCGCTATATCATCAACCGCTACACGCGCGAAGCTGGCGTGCGCGGGTTGGAGCGCCAGCTCGCCACCATCTGCCGCAAGGCGGCGCGGCGCATCGTGCGGAAGCCAGATGCGCACCTTCGCCTCTCGGATAAGAATCTCGATCAGTACCTTGGTGTGCCGCGCTACTCGCCTGACAAGACGCCGGAGCGTGGGCAGATCGGCGTGGCCACCGGCCTGGCCTGGACGGCGCACGGCGGCGCGCTGCTGCCCGTTGAGGTCGTCACGATGCCCGGCAAGGGCAACCTGATGATCACGGGCCAATTGGGCGATGTGATGCAGGAGTCGGCGCGCGCCGCGCTCTCCTACATCCGCTCGCGGGCGGAGGCGCTGCACACGCCAGAGGACTTTCCCAATAATCTGGATATCCACATCCACCTGCCGGAGGGCGCCATTCCAAAGGATGGGCCGTCCGCGGGCATCACGATGGCGCTGGCTATTATCTCCGCGCTCACGCGCCGTCCCGTTCGCAGTGACCTGGCCATGACCGGCGAGATCACCCTCCGCGGCCGCGTACTCGCCATCGGTGGACTGAAGGAGAAGGCGCTCGCCGCGCACCGTGTGGGCATCCGCCAGTTGATCATTCCCGCTGACAACGAGAAGGACTTGGCGGATATTCCGCCCAAGATCCGCGCCGAGATGCGCTTCACAGCCGTCGAGACGATGGACGACGTGCTGCGCCTGGCGTTGCTGGACGATTCCACCGAAACGTCAGAAGAGCCGCCACGGGCCGCTGACGCGTCGGACGCGCGTGAGCCTGTGCCACCACCACCGGTGATCGTGCCGGCGCTCCAAGAAGTCGCCTACGGTGACGAGGAGTCGGATTTGCCACCGCTCACCGGCCCATCCGATTCG
Source organism: Ktedonobacterales bacterium (assembly GCA_015478575.1). Classification (GTDB taxonomy): domain Bacteria; phylum Chloroflexota; class Ktedonobacteria; order Ktedonobacterales; family JADMIN01; genus JADMIN01. Next base: position 7,272 of record JADMIN010000006.1, read on the forward strand.
TCTGACCAACCCGCCGCCGGTCTTCCCCAATAGGGGGCAGTCGCCCCCACTGTGGCGGATACCGAGCGACGCAGCCGCCCTACGGACGCACGCGGGGCGGCTGCTCTTTCCTGCCCATCCCAGATCGCCGTCCATGCGCTACGATGAGACGGCGCGGATCTGGCGGTCAACGTTGGGCTAGGCTAAGCCTGTCGCGGGCGCGCAACCCGTCGGCGCGCCATCCCCTAGCGTCCCGCATGGGTAGATACCAGTGCGAGCGGTCCAGTGTGAGTGGTCCAGTGCGAGCACGTGCGCCGCGTGGGCCATACGCGCCATTACCCGTGAAGCGGAGGGGCCATGAAGATCGTCGTCATCGGCAGCGGATTCGGTGGCTTGGCGGCGGCCATCCGCCTCCAGGCGCGGGGCCATACCGTTACGCTCGTCGAGAAGCGTGATAAGCCCGGCGGGCGCGCCTACGTCTACGAACAGGATGGCTTCACCTTCGATGGCGGCCCAACTATCATTACCGCCCCCTGGCTGATCCATGACCTCTTCGCGCTGTGCGGCAAGCGCACCGAGGACTACGTCACGCTGGTGCCCATTGATCCCTTCTATCTCATTCGCTTTGAGGATGGCACCGTCTTCCGCTACAACGCCGACCGCGAGGCGCTGCTCGGCCAGATTCGCGCGCTCAGCCCCGGCGATGTGGAAGGCTACCTGCGCTTCCGCGCGGCTTCCGAGCGCATCTATGATGTGGGTATGGGGTTGATCGCGACGCCCTTCTCGCACCTCAGCGACATGCTCAAGGTCGCGCCTGACCTGGTACGGCTGCAAGCCTACAAGTCAGTGGCATCGTTCGTTGGGCAGTATATCCGCGACGAGCGGCTACGTCAGGTCTTCAGCTTCCACCCGCTGCTGATCGGCGGCAACCCCTTCCAAGCGACGGCGATCTACGCGCTGATCCACACGTTAGAGCAGAAATCAGGGGTCTGGTTCGCGATGGGCGGCACGGGCGCGCTCGTGCGGGCGCTGACGCGGCTCTTCCAAGAGGCCGGAGGCACGCTGCTGCTGAATACCGAGGTCGCGGAGATCGTGGTGGATGAGACCTCGGGCCGCGCGAGCGGCGTGCGCCTCACCACTGGCGATGCCCTGCCCGCGGAGATTGTGGTGAGCAACGCCGATGTGGCCTTCACCTATCTCCATCTCGTGCCCGCGCGCTTCCGCTCCAAGTATACCGATCGCAAGATGCGACGCATGCGCTACTCGATGTCGCTCTTCGTCCTCTACTTCGGCACCGACCGCACATACGAGAATGTCGCTCACCACGAGATCCTCATGGGTCCGCGCTATCGTGGTCTACTTGGCGACATCTTCACCCGCAAGCATCTGGCACGCGATTTCTCGCTCTATCTCCACCGTCCCACCGCGACCGACCCCTCACTCGCGCCCGCGGGCTGCGCCTGCTGGTATGTGCTCTCGCCCGTACCCCACCTCGGCGGCGACACCGATTGGGCGGTCACGGCGAAGCCCTATCGCGACGCCATCGTCAGCTACCTCGAAGAGCGCTACCTGCCCGACCTCTCGCGACACATCATCACCGAACACACGATCGCCCCGCCGCACTTCCGCGACACGCTCAATAGCTACCTGGGCAGCGCCTTCTCCGTCGAGCCGATTTTGACGCAATCCGCTTGGTTCCGGCCACACAACCGGAGCGAGGACATTCCCAACCTCTATCTGGTCGGCGCGGGCACGCATCCGGGCGCGGGGCTGCCGGGGGTCTTCAGTTCTGGCAAGATCGCCGCTGATCTGATCGAGTCCACGCCATCCGCTGGGGCGGGTGTGGTCTCGCGCTCCCGCGCGGCCACACGGGGTGGCGCCAACTGAGCGGTTCGATACGGCACAAGCGACTCTGTCCCTGTTATACTTAGTGCGGAGCACGCGGCAGACGCGCCGCCGGACCGCCAGGAGGCCACTCAGCTTGTCTCCGCGCTCTGGGGCATCTGCTCTGGATGATCCGTGCTCCGCGTGGGAACAATGAGCTGTCGCCTGAAGGGAGGGAGCGCATGGCGGACGTAAGACCCTTGCCGGGTATCCGGTATGCGGCTGAGGCCGAGCTGGCCGCGTTGGTCACTCCTCCCTATGATGTCATCTCGCCGGAGGCGCAGGCGAACTACTATGAACGCCACCCACACAACCTGATCCGCTTGGAGCTTGGCCGTGAAGGGCAGAATGATGACGCGCTCGACAACCGCTATACGCGCGCGGCGGCAGCCTTCGCCGAGTGGCGTCTCCACGGCGTGCTGCGCCAGGACGCGCCATCACTCTATCTCTACGAGCAGCGCTTCGCCGTGGCAGGTGGCGAGCGGCGGCGCCTGAGCGTGCTGGCGCGCGTCCGCGTGGAGCCGTGGGAGGAGGGGATCATCCTGCCACACGAGCGCACGCTCAGCAAGCCCAAGGATGATCGCCTGCGGCTCACCCGCGCCTGCGCCGCCACGATCAGCCCCATCATGGCCCTCTATGACGACCCGGAGGGTGAGCTTGCGCGGTCTTTTGCCCCTCTCCACGCACAACAGCCACAACTCGCCCTGACCGATGACGCGGGCGAGGAGCATCGCGTCTGGCTCATGCGCGACCCCTTGCTGGCCAACACCGTCGCTGGCTTCTTCGCCACTCGCCAGCTCTACATCGCTGATGGCCACCATCGCTACGAGACCGCGCTGGCCTATCGTGATGAGGTGCGCGAGTTGCATAAAGAGCTGCCACTCGACGATGGAGCCAACTTCACACTGATGGCGCTCATAGCCATCGAGGATCCCGGTCTGGTGGTCCTGCCGACGCATCGCATCCTGCGCGCGGTGGAAGGCGAGCGGCTCGCCGCGCTGGAAGATCGGCTGCGCGCGCACTTCGAGATCGAGGCGCTGGATGGGCGCGAGGGCACGGCCCTCGTGGCGGCGCTCGCGCGGGCTGGCGAGGCTGGCCAGCGCACCGCGCTCGTGGTGGTGCGGCCCGAAGATGCGCTGCTGTTGCGCTTGCGGCCGGAGGGGGCCGCCGCGATGGATCGCCTCTTCGGCAAGTCCAGCGGCGCCTCCGCGGCGTGGCGACGGCTCGATGTGACGATCCTGCATACCCTCGTGCTGCGCGAGGCGCTGGGTATCTCAGATGAGGCGGTGCGCGCCGGCCAGCACGTCAGCTATACCCGTGATGCCGCCGAGGCCATGGCGGCGGTGCGCTCAGGAGCGGATGGCGCGCGGCTCGCCGTGCTGCTCAACGCGACGCCACCCGCCGCGCTACGCGATGTGGCACGGGCTGGCGACCGCATGCCGCAGAAGTCCACATACTTCTATCCCAAGCTGGTGAGTGGTCTGGTCATCAATCCGCTGTGGTAGGCACGTGGGAAATGAGGCAGACGATGGACGCGCAACAATCTCCCTTCCCTGAAGAGCCACGTTGCCCGACGTGCGGTGCGGCACTGGCTGGCGCCACCTGGTTCTGTGGCAGCTGCGGCAGCCTCCTGGCCGCCCTACCGGAGGGCGGCATGAGCGATGCCACGCGCCCGGTGGCCGCTCTTCCCTCTCTCGGCGCCTCGGTGGCGCGGGAGGCCGCCGCCCCGATGAGCGCGAACACCGAGCGGCGCTGCCCGCGGTGTGGCGCGCCCAATTCGCCACGCGCCGAGCGCTGCGCCGCCTGCGATGCGGCCCTCCCCCCGCTGGAACGGGAGGGCACGAGCGCGGCACAGCCGCGCGCCGCCGAGGAGGCACTGGATCAGGGCCAGCAGCCCCATGAGCGACGCGGGCTGGGCCGCTTCTTCAAGTCGAACTGAATACCTGGCCACAGGTGCGGGCACGCAGGTAAGAGGTCAGCGACGAGACGATCACGTAGATGAGCTGATGCGCGTAGGTGAAGGTGAGGGATATGACGATCCTAGTGGTCGGCGGCGGCCTGGCCGGGCTGACCTGCGCCAAGGTGCTTGTTGAGGCGGGTCGCGAAGTGCGCGTGCTGGAGGCTTCGGATCACGTGGGCGGGCGCGTGCGCACCGACCAGAGCGCCGAAGGCTTTTTGCTGGATCGCGGCTTCCAGGTCCTCTTCACGGCCTATCCCGCGGCGCGGCGACACCTGGATCTCGCTGCCCTGAAGCTGCGCGAGATCGTGCCCGGCGCCGTGCTGATCCGCGAGGGCAAGTGGCACACCGCTGGCGACCCCCTGAGTCGCCTGTCGCTGCTCGGCCCCACGCTCTCCAATCCGCTGCTGACCTTTGGCGATAAGCTGCGGGCATTGCGCCTGCGTCGCTTCGTTCGCCGCCGCTCAGTGCATGATATCTTCTATGGCAAGGTGCGCGGCCTGCGCGGCGGCGATGTCTCCGCGCGCGATGAGCTGCGGCGCCGCCACTTCAGCGAAGATGGCTTCATCGCGAACTTCGCGCGCCCCTTCTTCGGCGGCATCTTCCTCGATCGTGACCTGACCACCAGCGCGCGCGCGCTGCTCTTCACCTACAAGATGCTGGCCAGCGGGAGTATCGCACTGCCCACGGATGGCATAGGGGCCATTACCGACCAACTCGCCGCGCGGCTGCCCGCCAGCGCCATCCATCTGGAAACGCGCGTCGAGGGCATCATCGAGGCGGAGGGGCGCGCGGTGGGGGTGACACTCACCGGCGGCGAGGAGATGCAGGGCGATGCCATCATCCTGGCAACCGACGCACCGACCGCCGAACGCCTCTCTGGGCGTCCCCTGCCGAGCGAGCCGGTGAGCGTCACCTGTGTCTATCTCGCGACCACCGAGAGCCTCTACGCTGGCCCGCGCCTGCTCCTGAACGCCAATCCTGAGGCCTTTGTGAACAACGTGCTCCAGCTCACCAACGTCTCACCGGCCTACGCGCCCCCTGGGCAGCATCTGCTCTCCGTTACGGTCCTTGGCCTGCCGGAGATGGATGACGCCGTGCTCACCGCCCGCTGTCGTGAGGAGATGGCCACCTGGTTCCCCGGTAAGGATCTCACGCGCCTGCGTCACGTGGCCACCTACCGCATTCGCTTCGCGCAATTTCGCCAGCCCCCTGGCATCTTCGCCACGCTGCCCCCACACGCCGCGCCCACCGCGGGCCTCTTCTTGGCCGGCGAGTATACCGCCTCCAGCAGCATCCAGGGCGCGATGGAGAGTGGCGAGACGGCGGCGCGCGAGGTGCTCGCCTCCCTCGCCGCTGGATAGACCTTCTCCCCCCCATCCATGCGGAGTGGGCGGCCTTCAGTGAACGCTTTTCAGGTGGGACTTGCGTCCGCCTCCATCGCACTGGCCTCCATCGCACTGGCCTCGCGCAACCAATGGAAGATATTCTCGGCGACCAGCACAGCGCCGGCCTCGGTCAGATGGATGCCATCGTAGGTGAAGGTGAGGCCCCGCGCTCGCGCCAACTCTTCCTCATGGGCGCGCGAGAGCGCATGCGCGCGCAGGGTGCCGAGTCGGGCGAGCGGGCCACGCCGGGGCCGCGCGGCGAGCGCCCGCGCAAAGGTGGCATGGAGGTCTATCAGCGCGCAGCCGCGCTCTCCAGCCACTTGGCGGGCCATCTCGGCGTAGCGATCCAGCAGCCGCCACGAGCGCGACGCCACGGCCTCACCCAGTGTCGCTGGTGTGCAGAGCGCGACGCGAGCGGAGGTGCGCGCGGTGATCGCCTCCACCGCGATGCGCAGGCCGTCGGCATAGCGTGCGGGCGTCACCACGCCACGCACCCCTTTCCGCGCACGGAAATACCGGCGTGTGGCGAGGACGCGCGGTGTCGGGAGCGCACGCCGCGCCAGCAGCGTCGTGGCATCGTTCACGCCGACGAAGATCACCACCCACGCGGGATGATGCGGCACGACATCACGGGGGATCCGCCGCGCCAGGTTGATGACGGTATCACCGGCCACCCCCGCGTTGATGAGCCGCGGGCCACGCAAAAGTGGATCCTCCGCCACACGGCGCTGGAGGATCCGCACATACGAGGCGCCATCGTGCCCCTCAGTCAGGCTATCACCAAGCAAGACGACACGCATACCGCTCAGCTCACATCGTCTGGAGATCACCCGCCCAGGTACGCGCGGCGCACGAGGTCGTTGTTCAACAGGTTCTTTGCCGTGTCACTCAGGACGACGCGCCCCTGTTGCAGCACGTAGCCGCGGTCAGCGGCGTTGAGCGCCATGAAGGCGTTCTGCTCCACCAGGAACACGGTCGTGCCTTGTTCACGGATGGCGCGGATGGTGCTATAGACCGTCTGGACCAGGATGGGGGAGAGGCCCAGCGACGGCTCATCCATGCAGATCAGCCGCGGGCGCGACATCAGCGCCCGGCCGATGGCGAGCATCTGCTGCTCGCCGCCGGACATCGTGCCCGAGATCTGCTTGTCACGCTCGCGCAGTCGCGGAAAGAGGACATACACTCGCTCGATATCTTCCTGGAGGGCGGCGCGGCTATTTTGCATATAGGCGCCCATCTCGAGATTCTCTCGCACCGACATGCGTGAGAAGACACGGCGCCCCTCTGGCACAAGTGCCATCCCGCGCTTGATGATCTCGTCAGTGCTGATGTTATCAATCCGCTTGCCTTCGAGCGTGATCGTGCCCGTCCGCGGCTTCACCAGCCCGAAGATGGTCTTCATCGTGGTCGTCTTGCCAGCGGCGTTGGCCCCCAGTAAGCAGACGATCTCACCCTGATTGATCTGGAGGGTGACATCGGAAAGGACATGACTCGGACCATAAAAGGTGTTGATCGCCTGTAACTCTAGCATGGCTACTCCACCGTCGCCTTTCGCCCGAGATAGGCCTCGATGACCAACTCGTTGCGCTGAATCTCCGCGGGCGCGCCCTCAGCGATCTTGCGACCGTAATCGAGCACGGAGATGCGGTCTGAGATGCCCATCGTCACCTGCAGTTTATGCTCGATCAGCAGGATGGTCAATTGGAAGTCCTGCCGCAAGCGCTGGATGTAGCCGATGGCCTCAGCGGTCTCTGAGTCGTTCATGCCCGCGGTTGGCTCATCGAGCAGCAGCATCTTCGGGCTTGATCCCAATGCCCGCGCGATCTCCACCCGCCGGCGATCGGCGTAGGAGAGGCTGGCGGCATAGTCGTCCTGGCGGGCGACCAATGATGGGCCAAAGAACGAGAGCAACTCGATGGCACGCGCCTTGGCCCGGCGCTCGGCCTGCCGATAGTTGGGCAGGTGGAGGATGACCGACGCCAGATCACCAGGGAAGGTGGTGTGTTGGCCAACGAGCACGTTTTCCAGGACCGACATATTGTTGAAGAGCCGGATATTCTGGAAGGTGCGGGTAATGCCGCGGCGCAGCACACGATCAGGGCTGGAGCCGGTGAGGGGGCGTCCGTTGAAGATGATCGTGCCGGCACTTGGCTTGTAGATGCCGGTGATCAGGTTGAAGACGGTGGTCTTGCCCGCGCCGTTCGGCCCGATGATACTGTAAATCTGCCCACGCTCCACGGCGAAATCAACATTGTCCACGGCCGTCAAGCCGCCAAAGGCTTTTGTCAGGCCATGCACCTGTAGGAGCGCGTCACTCTCCGCCATAACTACCCCTCCCGCCCTTGCGCATCGGAGCCTGGGCCACCAAATGTGGTCGTATCCTGCGCGTCGAAGCTTTCCAGCGTTTCACCCGCCTCCTCGCGCTCAAGCAGCCCGACCGCGGAGGCTCCCTCAGGGGAAGCTCCGATGCCTTTCAGCTCGCGCTGGCGGCGGATATTCGGAATCAAGCCCTGCGGTCGCAGGAGGATCATGATCATGAGGAGCAGACCATAGATCAGGTACTTCGAGAAGTTGAAGTCGAAGCCGGCGAGGAAGTGCAGCGGCGCGTTATTCGCCTGCACGAGCACACTCTGATGTACCGTGTCGTTGACCTTGCCGAGCAGGTATTGATCGAAGAACGCGAGCGCGATGGCGCCCACGATCACCCCAGGGATGCTGCCGATGCCGCCGAGCACGATCATGGCTAGGACGGTGATCGAGACCTGGAAGTTGAAGTTGGTCGTCGCGATGCTCTGCAAGTGGCCAGCGAAAAGCCCGCCGCCCAGGCCACCCACGACGGCGCCCAGCCCAAATGCCAAGAGCTTCGTTCGTACGAGGTTCACACCCGATGCCGCCGCCGCCGTCTCATCTTCGCGGATGGCGATCCAGGCTCGTCCAAGACTGGAATCGCGCAAGGATTTGACCACAAAGATGATGATCACGACAAACGTCAAGGTGAGGTAGTAGTACCAGATGTTGTTCAGCGGGTCGGAGAAGACGACCGGCCCCACGTCAGGCGGGCCATTGGCGCTGAGGCCATCTTGCCGTCCAAAATACGGCAGGTTCTGAAAGAAGATCGGCACGATCTCGCCAAACCCCAGCGTGACAATGGCGAGGTAATCGCCGCGCAGGCGCAGTGTCGGCGCGCCTAGGAGCACGCCGAAGATGCCAGCCAGGAGTGCTGCCAGGGGCAGGATGATCCAGAACGAGGTCTTCTGAAAGAGGATGGCATGCCGACCATCGGCCGCCAGGATACGGCCATCGGTGAAGACACCGACGGTATAGGCGCCGATGACATAGAAGGCGACGTACCCCAAGTCGAGCAAGCCCGCGTAGCCAACGACGATGTTCAATCCGAGCGCCAAGAGCACGTAGATGCCGACCAGGATGCCGGTCGTCACGAGACTCTCGTCTGGGTTGCCGAGCAGCAGTTGCCCGCCATTGCCGTAGAACTGCGGGAAGAGGAGGGCGAGCACGAGGAGCGCCCCAGACCCACGCCAGCCCGTCACATACCATTTGAGGGGCCGACCGGCGAGGGGTAGGTTGCCGAGCCGAGATAGCGGCCCGCCCAACCCCGCTTTGCGCTTGCCAAGACCTGCTGAGCGCGTGGACATGCGGCTTCTCCCTTATACCTTGTCGGGCACTTGCTGACCCAGCAATCCAGAGGGCCGCAGTACGAGGATCAGCACGAGAATGACAAAGACGATGGCGAGGCTCCACTGGAAGCCGCCAGGCAGATACTGCACGGTGAGGGACTGGATCAGCCCAATGAGGAAACCGCCGAGCACCGCGCCCTGAATGTTGCCAATGCCACCGAGCACAGCGGCGGTAAAGGCGATGAGGCCAAGCTGGAAACCGGTGGTCACCTGGGCCTCTTGATTGAGCAGGCTGTAGATGACGCCTCCGGCACCGGCCAACGCCCCACCAACGATGAAGGTCGTCGAGATGGTGCGGTTGATGTTCACGCCCATCAACGAGGCGGCCTCGGGATCCTGCGCGGTGGCCCGCATCGCGCGGCCCAGCCGTGTCGTCCTGATGAAGCGGTTGAGGGCATACATCAAACCTAACGCGAGCACGACGATGAAAATATTCAGGTAGTTGATGCGCACATCGCCGATGACGACCCCATCCGTTGGAAAGATCGCGGGATAGGCCAATTGCGCGGTGCCGCGCCAGATTCGCGCGACATTGACGAGAATGAAGGACGCCGCGATAGCGGCGATCAGCGGCGCGAGCCGGGGCGCCTTGCGCAGCCGCCGGTAGGCCACGCGCTCGATGGTGAAGTTCAGCGTCGCTGACGTCACCATGCCAACCGCGAGGAGCAAGAACAGCATGCCGACTAGCGCGATGCCACTCAGCGGAGTCGAGAGATTGCTGAAGCCCAGCCGCTCGAGCACCGCCAGTGTGACGATGGTGCTCCACATGAAGACGTCACCGTGGGCAAAGTTGATCAACTCAATGATGCCGTAGACGAGGGTATATCCCAAGGCGACCAGCGCGTAGACCGCGCCAAGGGTAATCCCGTTCTCGATCTGTTGAAAGAACAGGCTAGCGTCAATGCCTGACGCCGCGAGCGCAAGCATCTCTTCCGCCTCCTCCTGAAATCTGTGGCTGCCTCTATCGCATGGCCCGGTATCGCCTGTCGCTTTGTGGATAGCGCTGTGTGCCGCCTAAGTATCGCACGGAGCAGACTTCATCGAGAAGCCTGCTCCGTGAGCTGTCTATCGTCTCGACCTGATAGCTCAGAATAGCTCAGACCGTGACGTTTAGGCGTTGATCTGCGTCTCGTAGCTCCACTTGGTCGGATCCTTGGCGGGATCAACCGCGTAGACCGCGAAGACCTTCGAGCCAGCGTTGTCGCCGTTGGCATCGAAGCTGATGGTGCCGGTCAGGCCCGGATACGAGATGCCGGCCACCTGGTCACGCACAGCGGCGCGAGTGACCGCCTTGTTGGCCGCGATGAGGTTCTTGATCGCCGTGATCTCAATCATGGCCGCGTCGTACGCTTGCGCGCTGTAGGGCAACAGGTCATTGTTGGGCTTGCCCGCGACGAAGGCGGTGTACTTGGCCTTGAAGTCCTGCGCCGCCGTCGAGGTCAGGGTCGAGGTATCCGGCGCCGCGACGGTGCCGATGGTGCCCACGGCCGCCAGGCCAGCGGTCTTGATGAAGCCAGGATCAGCCGCGATACCGTCGCCGCCAACCATGGGCTTCTTGTAGCCAATCGCGACCAGATCCTTCTTGAGGACTGGGCCACCCTGGGAGGTGACACCACCGTAGAAGACGACATCAGCGTTAGAGGCCTTGATGGTCGTCGCCAACTGCGGGAGGTTAGCCACTTGGTCCGAGGTGATGGATGCGCGCGTGCCGACGATCGTGCCGCCGCCCGCCTTGAAGGCATCGCTGAAGAAGTCGCCAAGGCCCTTGCCGTAGGTCGAGTTGTCGTCTACGACAAACGCCGTCTTGGCGCTGAGGCCAGGTGAGGGCGAGAGCGCGATGGTGGCGTCAGCCTTCCCCTGCACAACATCGTTCGCCGGAATGCGGAAGTACGAATTTGGCTTGCCGGCGGGGTGCAGTTTGGAGAAGTCAATGTTGTTGGCATCCGCGTACTGCTGGAGCGTCAGGCCAGGATTGGTGTTGGTCGGGCTGATCTCGACGAGCGTCGCCGCGTTAACGACCGGAATTTCTTTCTTGGCCACGCCGCTGTTGAACGGACCAACGATGGCCATGACCTGCGCGTCATTGACCAACTGCTGCACGTTGGCCTCGCCGACGGACGGGTCAGCGCCGCTGGCGCCCTCGTCGTCTTTGTTGACGACCGACAGGGTGTAGCCGTTGCCGAGATCTTTGTTCTGGTCTACCGCCAGATTGACCGCATACTGCGCGGGCAAGGTCGCGGATGCGTCACCACCCGACACGGGGAAATCAGTGGCGATCTTGAGATTCTTGTTGACGCTGGTGCCAGCGGCGCCACAGCCGGCCAGAACGAGCGACCCGGCCAGCGCCAGGATCGTTCCCGTGGCGACCGACCGTACAAAGCGATTACGAGGCATACGTTTGCTGCTCCTCCACTTGTTGAAGATAACTACTCCCAGACAACATTCCGAGACAAGCCACGCACTCGGTAAGCACCGATCACCATCTCCCCTCTGGCGATAGGCAGCGCGAGGACTTACTATTGCATACGCACGTTGACCTGTAAATCTCACGCGATATGCGCTCACCTTGTGTCGCGTGCCTATACTAGCACTCTCTAGGTGGTTCGTCAACAAACGTCATCCAGGGATCCAGGGATGTGAACGAGTTTCGTGAGGGGGATGGTCAGGCGAATAGGGTGCGACCTCCTGCCAGCGGTCGCTCAAGAGCGGCATGCGCGAGGTGACGGTGGCCTGGGTGCCTGGCACCGCCCAGCGCGCGAGGCGCATGCGCGCGATGCCACAGGAAGCGCGCGGTCTCATTCATCCCCCCCAGTCTCCTCACATGCGTTCACATCCAATAGAACGTATGTAATGGGGAACTATCGGATATGGGTGTTTATCGCCCAATGGCTACGTACTTTTGCCTATTGACGAGCCGCCCACTCTCTTTTCACAATTGGCACAGCGTATCTGTACGTCTGCTCGTAGTGGATGGGCGGAGGTGAGTGATGATCTGTGCGCGATGTGGTCAGGTGGTCGAGGCGCAGGTGGCGGTCTGCGCCGTCTGTGGCGCGTCGTTACCCACGTCTGGGGCGAGTTCCCCCGTTGGCGGTCCCCCCACGATGCCGTCGGCGCGGGCGAGTGTGCCCGCATTCGATGGGCTTGCTGGGCGAGTCCTTCTGCTGGGGGCGGCGGCGATCCTCGTGGCGCTGGTATTGGTGCTCAGGATCACGACGAACGCTACCGCGGGTGGGAACGCACCTCTCCCTGGCGCCCCCGCC
>JADMIN010000574.1 GCA_015478575.1 Ktedonobacterales bacterium
CACCGGCGCTGGAGGCGCGCATCAAGGACATCCGCGACCAGAACCGCGGCCGCTTCAGGCCTGTCGCGAAAGTAGACGAGCTGCACAAGGCTCATCTCAAGCGTTTTCTAGAAATCCGCGTCTTCGCGAACAAAAACGCGCGCGAAGTCGGGGCCATGAACGGCAACCAGCAGCGCCAGGATGCGGCGGCAGAGCTCGAAGAGCATGTGCGCGCGAACGCGCAGACGCGCACCAGCTCGAATGGCCAGAAGAGCACCGCCTCGGCCTCCTCTGCTGGGCAGGCAGACAACCGCCCGACGAACGCTTCCAGCACCAGTACGGACGGCTCGCGCGCGAACAACGCCTCGCCTGGGGCAGGAAGCTCACCCTCGGCGGGCGACGCGGCTGCGAGCACCGACGCGCAACAGGGTGGCGGGCGCAGGGGCAAGCGCAGCCGCAGTCGACGCCTTGGGAAGCTCAGGAAAAACCCGGTGGGAGTCCCTCCGCCACAACCGGATCAGGTGGAGGATTCCGTGCTGGTGATTGAAGTGGACCAGAGCGGCCACCCGCTGCTGCCCCCGAGCGGGATGGGCCGCGAATACGGCGGCCGCGAACGGGAGCGCTCGTGATGGCAAAGGTAGCGACGACAGACTTCCCCTGGTCGATCCTCCCCAAAACGGCCCTGGAGCAGGTGATGGCTTCCGGAGAGCTTCGCCAGATCGACCTCGAACTGCTGCGCTGGCAGGTATGGCTCTCGCTGCTCTCGGCGCTGGAACTGACACGGGTCGTGCGCGTGGAGGGACAGGCATTCGACGAGCAGACCATTCGAGCCCACCTGCTGCACCTCGAACACCTCGGCCTTTGCGCCTCGGTCGTCCTGGACGAACCGGGCTGGTCACAGCGCCACCACCGTTATCACATCACCGACCTCGGCCTCTACGCGCTGGTTCGGCACTACCCCGAATCGATCTCCGTGCCCAAACTCGCCACCTGCTACCCGGTCACGCGCCTCGATCTGCTGGCGCGCCTGGCGCGGCCATTCGTCCACCTGGCGCTCTCCGCGTTCGTGACCCGCCTCATCGCCGAATGCCCACCCGGCTATCAGCTCACCAGCTACCAGCAGCCCTGGAAACACTGGTATGTTCCGCTTCCTGCAAGCGGGCAACGATCGTGGACCTGCGCCGCTGCCTTCCTGCTCCAGGCACCCGGTGGCACCCAGCACGCCTTTTACGTGGGCGTCGATCAGCCGGAAAGCCCGTTCAGCCAGCGGGAGGCCAGGGAGTGGCTCACCCAGCTCTTCGCCCTGCGCGGTTGGCAGTGGCTCAGAGGCGCTGTTCCTCCCTCTCTGCTGCTGCTCTCCACACCGGCGCGCTTTCGCTTCTGGGCCGAACAGATCGAGCGCGTCACACTGCAGCAGAACACCTCGCTCCCCGGTGGATGCATCACAGACTATATCAGGCTGGCAGGCGGTGCATTTGCTCCCATCTGGCTGCCGTTCAGCAACCTGGTGGAGAGTGAGGGCCGCGATGTGGAGGCCGGTCAGACGTCCATCCTCTCGCTGCTGGATCAGCCAGCCGACGAGCAGCTGGTCGAGGAGTTCGCGCAGTATTTCACCTTCAAGGAGATGGTGATCAGCCGCACGACCGGTCCGCTGGCGCGTCGCACGAACCGGCTGGCGCGGTACGTGGGCGATTCGCTGCAGGAGGAGGCCACCCGCGAACTACAGCCGTCCCAGCCAGAGCAGCGCCGGGACCTCGCAGCGCTGCTCTCCGAGGAACTCTACGGGGAAAAGCCCGACCGCCTGCGCATCGCAGCGCTGCTGAACCTGGTGCTTTCCAGTCATCAGAAGACCCTGCTGGCCCATCTTGCGCGCCATCCCCACCTGACACTTTTCGACCTGCTGGGGCTGCTGCGCCCGCTCAGCCAGGACACGCGTCTCGTTCAAAGGCCGCTCGACCCGCTGCTCATGGAGCTACAGCTCGTCAAGAGAGGCCGTTTCTGGAAAGAGTGCGCGGACTGGCACGCGCGCGAACGGTACCAGCTGACCGAGCGGGGGCTGCGCTTCCTCGCCATGCGGCAGGGGCTCTCCCCATCCTACTACCTGGTGCCCGAGAAAGCGGCCCGCGAGGAAAAGAAGCGCATCTCTCCGCGAGACGCGGGGGTGCGCTGGTACCAGAAGGGAGCCTGGGGGCTGGCAACCGACACGAACCGGGCGCACACCAACGCGCTCTACCGCTGCGTGCTGGAGGTCATCCGGCTGGGGGTACGCAGCAGCGCCTACCGTGTCCTGGCCTGGAAGAGCGAGCATGAGGCCGTGCTCCCCTTCTACGATACCAAGGAGGGCGATTGGCTGCTGGCCTGTCCCGACGCGGAGCTGCTCTACG
>JADMIN010000575.1 GCA_015478575.1 Ktedonobacterales bacterium
CTGATGGGGTTGCCATCGCTGAGCAGCACGGCGTCGCCCTCGCGCAACTCCGAGGTCTGGGCGCAGCGGAAGGTGTATTCCCACTCGCCACTCGCCAGCCGCCGCGGCTCACCCAGCGGCTCCAGTCCACCCAACGCGAGGCCCGCGGCGCGGCGATCCGCCGCCGAAAGCCGCCAGAGTTGCGCGGCCTGCTCTTCGGCGGCGCGGGCTTCCAGCCGCAGTTGCTCATAGGCATGGGCAAACCACGCGGCATCCACCGGCTCCACCGGCTCTGGTACGTCCTCGATCGTGGGTGGCTCCCAGCCAAGCAGAGCTGAGGCGCGGGCGCACTCCAGCCGTAGGGAACAGCGGGCACACTTCGCCAGGCCGGGCGGCGGCGGCACCTGCCCCGTGGCATGCGTGAGGGCGAGGCGGTTGCGCAACTCCAGCACACGATGCAGCTCGCGCAGCGAGAAGGGGATGCCATACGGCTCGGCCTCGCCTGGCGTGCCGCTGTAGAGCAGTGTGGCCCCGGCCCGCCCGCGCCCGCCCAGCCCCCGCACGGCTAACAGCGTCTGGTAGCCGTGGACCTGCCAGCGATGCTGACGCTTGGGCAGGGCGGTGTGGACCTCGCCAGTCTTTAGCTCAAGAAAGGATGCGCCCGTCTCGCTCTCGCTCACGATATCCAGCCGTCCCTTGAGTCCCACCTCTGGGGCCAGGCGGAAGGTCTCGGCGCGGATGCCGGTGGCGCCGTGCCAGAGGGTTGCGCGCGAGCGCTCGTACCAGCGCGCGAGGGCCTCCAAGTGGGGCGCGGCGCGCTCGGCCATCTGGGCGGGGGTGAGCTGGAGCAGCGCGAGATCCATCGCCGAGGCGCTCAGGGCGCGCTCCAGATGTGGGGTCGGCTCGGCGTGTCCGCTCTTGAGCAACTCCTTGAATGCTTGGTGGATGATGGTGCCACGCAGCGCCGCCTCGGTGGGCGGTGAGGGCGTCATGCGCCGGAGGGGGTAGTGCCGCACGCAATACTCGGCATTGTTGATATCAGTGATATTGAGCAGCAGATCCGGCTCGACAAGGACAGCGCCCGCGGCACCCGCCCGCAGCACGCGCCGCGCTGGCTGATCGCCCGGCAAGGCGGGGTCATCGCCACGTGCTGGCCAGAGATGATAGACGCGCAGGCGCAGCCCGCGCAGCCGTCCGTCGGGCAGCGCGGCCAGATCACGGGCGAGGGCACGCGCATGCTCCGGCAGGATAACGGCTACCTCAGCGCCCTCATCACTCTCGCCGCCGCACCGCAGCAGTACGATGGGATATCGGGTGCGCGGCGTATAGCCCACGAGGCCGCGCAGCTCCCCCTCGATCATGGGCACCACACAGGGGCGTGGCGCGTATGCGCAGAGGAAGCATGCAGCAGTCAGTGGCGCTGGCGCCGCGCCACCTCGCGTTGGTACCTCCAGCATCGCCGCGCTTCCTCCCGCCTGTCGCACCTGTGCCCTGTGAGCGAGTGTACCTGTCGGCGATGGTCTCTGTCAAACGGGGGGCGTGAGGACTATGCCTGGCAGGTGCATGCTGGTTCTGGCCACAAGGTGAACTTTCCTGTATACTGGCGGCACGCTCCGCGGTCGCGCTGGCGGAGGGCCGGTGTAGAGAAGGAGGAAAGTGGATGCGCTGTCCAAGTTGCGGTTTCGAGATGGTGGAGAACGCGGTGATGTCCTGCCCAACCTGCGGGCGGTCGCTGGCGGCGCGCTCCGCGGCGGGTGGCCATGATGTGGCCCCCGCGGGTGAGCAGTCGCCACAGATCACGACGACGGAAGCGATGCCCTCGCCGGAGCAGCCAGCAAGCGCGTCCGTGCCACCCGATGCGCCTATGCCCGCCGAGCCAGAGATGCCTGCCGAGCCAGAGATGCCTGCCGAGCCAGAGATGCCTGCCGATGCGCCAGCGCCGATGGCGGCGTTGCCCATTGAGCCAGCATGGCCAGGGACTCCTCCCATGCCGACGCCATCAGCGCCATCGGCGCCTGGCCAGCCAGAGAGCGACCCACTGGGCGCCTGGCCACCACCAGTGCCACTTGCGTATGGCACCCCGGCGCCGTATGGCACCCCGGCGCCGTATGGCACCCCGCCGAGCGCGCCGTTCCCGCCTGGGCAGGCGTTCCCAGGCTATGCGGTGCTCCCACCTCGGCCCGCGCGCCAGAGTCGCGCGGGCCTGATCGGCGGCATCGTGACGGTGATCATCCTCGCCGCTTTTGTTGGGCTGCTTGTCCTCGCCGCCCATAATAGGTCCAGCCTGAGTACGCTCATATCCGGTGGCGGTGCCCCTAGCCCCACGGCTACCGTGACGACTACCGTGACGGCATCACCAGGCCCAAAGGTCCTCTACAC
>JADMIN010000576.1 GCA_015478575.1 Ktedonobacterales bacterium
CGGTCGCCCTCAATATTATGGACGCCCGTGATGCCGCGAGCGCGCAGTTCCGCGAGGATGCGCCGCAACTCCGCGAGCAACGTCGCGTCGTCGGCGGGGATGGCGACCTCCTCGACGAGCGCCATCGCGCCACCCTCGAAGAGCATGCCGGTAGGCTCGCCATCGGCGTCGCGCTCGATGTGCCCGGTGGCGGGTTCGGGCGTCTGGCGGGTGATGTTGGCGCGGCGCAGCGCCTCGGAATTCACCCAGAGCGAGTGGAAGTCGTGGCTGGAGAGCGCGACGGGATGATGCGGTATGGCGGCGTCGAGCGAGGCCTTGGTGGGGAAGCGTTCTCCCGGCCAGACGGCCTTATCCCAACTGCGCCCGAAGATCCATGTGCCGGGCGGCGTCCGCGTGGCCCGCTCGCGCACACGCTCGACCGCCGCATCCTCTGATGTGATGCCACGCAGATTCACATCGAGCCGTGCCTGGGCGTAGCCGAGGAGATGGGTATGGGCATCAATCAGACCAGGGAGCACGGTGCGCCCGCGCAGATCCAGTGTTTCTGTCAGCGGGCCAGCCAGCGCGCGGATCTCCGCGTCGTCACCCACCGCCACGATGCGCCCGGAGCTACGGTCCACGGCGAGCGCGGTCGCGTGTGACGCCTCCGCCTCCAGCGTGTGGATGTTCCCATTCACGAGCAGCAGCAGCGGTCGTCGGCCCAGTATCATCGTCGGCTCCCCTTCCTCCAGTGCCGCATGCGATAGCTTCACCATGCGCAGCCAGAATCATAGCTCATCCTGCTGATCCGTCGCGTCGCACAGTCGCGTCATAAGCGGGTCCGCGGCCTCGCGCGGGTCATCTGCCCCAGCCTCTTCTGGGGCTTCCTGCCCCGCTGGCCGCTCCGTGACGATGTGTCGCACGTCACCCGCTGGGGAGATTGGCTCGCGTTCTTCCCGCGCCCGCTCCACCGGCATGGGGAGGGGATCGCGCAGGACCAGCCCGCTCGTGTCCAGCTCGAATGAGAAAGCGTGCCGCTGCGCGTAGCTGATGACCTCGTGCGGTACAAGCTGGTGATATTGCTCGTGTGTCAGCGGCCCGGCTAGGCGCAGGCGCACCATCGTCTCTTCGGTGCAGACCTCGCCTAGCTCCATGCGCAGGATCGCCATAGGGTCGGGCCGGGGCGCTCCACCCGCCCGCTCGCGTACCACGTCCGCCAATGACTCTCGCGTGTGCCCGCCAGCATCCGCCTGGTGCCCGTTGGCCTGGTACCCGTTGGCCTGGTACCCGTTGGCCGCGAGGCTGGCGGGCCAGAGGCGTGTGGTGGGAAGCAGCAGGTCGGCGCGTGGCTGCTCCTCGATGGTCACGTGCTCAGCGCGCGCCACTCCCGTGCGCCCGATCTCCAGCCAGGCAAAGCCCGCGTCGCCCGCCGCTGTGCCGAACTCCATGCGCTCGGTCGCGCCACAGACGAGCACCTCGCGCTCGCCCACTTTCCGCCGACTATAGCGATGCATATGGCCCGCGACGACGACGCGAAAGATGGGGGGTAACGTGGCCAGACGAGCGCGTGTGATGGTGCGCTCGCCTTCGTTCGGCTGCGAGAGGCCTTCGATAGCGGCGTGCAGCACGAGAAGACCGGCATCGGCGCGAGCCAGCACACCATCGGGGTCTTCCACCGCACAGTTGGCCAGGGGATCGCTGCCCAGGGTTGCCTCGGGGGAATTGGTCAGCCCGGCGACGGCCACGCGCAGGCCATCCAACTCCAAGAGTCGCGGGCGCAATACCGCCGTCTCGCCAAAGTAGTGCAGGGCATCGAGCGCGGCGTAGATCGCGAGTGGCGCCTCGCCGCCATCCTCCGCGGGAAAGCTGGGCATGTCGTGGGTGCCACTGATGGCGACGCAGGGGATGCCCGCGCGCCTGAGCCGCGCCAGTTGCGCCGCTACGAAGGCGAGATCCTGGTTGTTGGGCGTGGGCGAATCGAAGAGGTCGCCCGCCTGGACGAAGAGCCGAGCGGTATGCTCAATGGCGTAGGTGACCGCCTCGGCGAAGGCGGCACGGAGGCGCGCGCGTCGCTGGGCACGGCGCGGCGGGGTGAGGCCGGGCAGCGCGGGCGAGAGATGATTATCGGCTGTGACGACGATGCCCACTGAGGTCGGCGCGGCGCGTGGCCAGGCGCGCTCCTGGGGCATCGGCTCCGCGCTAGGCAGATAATCCGCGAAGTCCGCGGAGAACGGGTTGGACCGCATCATCAGCGTCACCATCGCGCGCTCCTTGTCCTGATGCGTGGGGGCTGTCAACGTACTCGTCGTGGCGTGCTGGGGCTGGCGGGGCTAGGTGAAAGGAAAACGTGCGGCCACTGTACGCCACGTCAGGAA
>JADMIN010000577.1 GCA_015478575.1 Ktedonobacterales bacterium
CTGGTCCCGCGGCATCGAGAAGGCAGAGAATTCAGGGAAGGGCACCGCGACCGGCCCATTGATCGGACGAGGCGCGGCGGAACGCGCCGCATCCAACAGAGCCGCCGAACGCGCCGCATCCGACATGGCCATGGCGCTCGTCGTAAGAAAGAGCGTCACGATGTCCTTGAGGAGCATCGCGAGGACTAGGATGGAGAGCGGAAGAACCCTGTGCTTCATAGCACTCCTAGTTCCCTCTACCAGTCAACGAGAGCATCTGCCCAACCGGCAAAACAAGGAAATCTTAGGCACCACGATGCCCAGCCATGCCCTGTACAGAATTGCGACATACAGGGAATAACACATCCCCTAGGGGGATTCAAGGCCACGCCGCTCTATTGTGGTTGCGATTTGGTGTGATCGAGGTGAAGACTCACGTCCTTCATCGCTCCCCGTTCGTTGGTGCCCCGCATGCGCTGGGAATCACGCCCCTCCACCCGCCTCACCCGCGGCTCGTCTCCCCGCGGCTCGTCTCCCCGCGATACCCCCTTCCCCGCCGGGGACCCCGCACCCTTCAGGTGGCCATATCCTCGTCCTCATCCCCCCAGGCGCTCCTCCACACGAGGCGCGCGACACGAAGCCGCCGCGGCCGCGCCTCAGGTGTTACAATGGCGGCCATGATGGCACCATTTGCCGAACGAATCTTTGTGCTCGGACTCCCCGCCAGCGGCAAGACCACCACTGGCGCGCGGCTGGCCGCGCGCCTCGGCTGGGCGTTTGCCGACGTTGACGCGTTGGTGGAGCGGCACGCGCGCCACAGCATCCCTGACATCTTCGCGCGCGCGGGCGAGGCGCGCTTCCGCGCGCTGGAGCATGCCGCGCTCACCGAGTATGCCGCGCGCGACAGGATCGTCATCGCCACCGGCGGCGGCATCGGCGAGCGCCCAGAGAATCTCGCGCTGATGCGTGAGCGCGGCTGGCTCGTCACGCTCCTGGTGACGCCAGAGACCGCCTGGCAGCGGGCTGTGGCGGCGGCGGAATCCACCGGCGTACCGCTCGGCGAGTCGCGCCCGCTGCTGGCTGGCGCGCACCCGCTGGCCCAGTTGCGTGCCCTGGATGCTCGCCGACGGGCCTGGTATGAAACGGCTGATGAGGTGGTGGTAGCTGACGAGGCCACGCCCGACGCCTTGGCCGCGCGAATCGTGGCGGGCCTCGTCGGGCGCGGGCTATTGCCGCCCGATGGCGCTCTCGCCCATGCGCGCCACGTGCACACCGCCGCGCCGACCACGCACTATGAGGTAGTCGTTGCCTGGGGCGCCCTCGCCACCCTCGGCGAACGGCTGCGCGCCCTGCGCCTGCCGCCACGTCTGCATCTCGTCGCCGATGCCACCGTCGCCGACCTGTATGAGCCAGCCCTGATGCCCGCGCTGATGCGCGCGGGGTTCACCCCCTACCTCTATCGCGTGCCACCAGGCGAGGCCAGCAAGTCGCGCGAGTGCCTCGCCGCCATCCAGGATTGGCTGGCCGAGCGCCGAGCCGACCGCGGCGAGGCGCTGGTCGCCATCGGCGGTGGCGTGGTGGGTGACCTAGCGGGCTTCGCCGCCGCGACCTATCTGCGTGGCATGCCCCTCATCCACGTCCCCACCTCGCTGCTCGCCCAGGTGGACGCCTCGGTCGGCGGCAAGGTCGCGATTGACCATCCGCGCGGCAAAAATCTGCTCGGCGCCTTCTATCCGCCCCTGCTGGTCGTGGCTGATCCTGCCACGCTGCTCACGCTCTCACCTCGCGCGCTGACGGAGGGGTGGGCCGAGGTAGTGAAGCATGGCGTGGCGCTCGACGCCGCCTACTTCGAGCGGGTGGAGCGCGAGGCCGAGGCGCTGCTGGCGTGCCAGCCAGCGCCGCTGGTCGAGGCGGTGGCCGGATCAGTCGCGCTGAAGGCGGCGGTGGTCGAAGCGGATGAGCGCGAGGCTGAGGGCGGCCGCCGCGCCCTCTTGAACTATGGCCACACCATTGGTCACGCCATCGAGGCGGTCACGGGCTATGGCACTTGGCCGCATGGCGAGGCGGTCGCGGTCGGCATGGCGGTGGCGGCGCGGTTGGGTCGGCGCCTGGGCATCACGCCCTCCACGGTGGTCGAGCGGCAGGAGGCGCTGCTCACACGCCTGGGCCTGCCCATCCGCGCTGACGGCCTCTCCGTGCCAGAGTTGTTGCGCGCGGCGATGTGGGATAAGAAGGCACGCGGCGGGCAGGCACGGTGGGTAGTGCCATCCGCGCTGGGCACGGCCGCCCTTCACAGCGACATCGCCGATGAAGACGTGCGCGCCGCGCTGCTCGAAGTCGGCGCCGTGGATGGCGCGCCTCCACCGC
>JADMIN010000578.1 GCA_015478575.1 Ktedonobacterales bacterium
CCAGTGAAGAATGCAGGTAGGCGGTCGCGGTGAGCCAGGGCAGGAGCGCGGCATTCTCCACCGGATCCCAGCCCCAATATCCCCCCCAGCCCAGCACGTGATAGGCCCACCAGGCGCCGACCAGCAGGCCAACGGACTGAATGCACCACGCGGCGAGCATCCAGCGGCGGATGGCGCGCAGCCAGGTGGCATCGAGCCGACCGGTCAGCATCGCCGCGACGGCGAAGGCGAAGGGCAGTGAGAAGCTCATGTAGCCCATCAGCAGCATGGGCGGATGGATCAACATGCCCGGATCCAGCAGCAGGGGGTTGAGGCCCGCGCCATCCTGTGGCACGACGGGCAGGCGGCTGAAGGGCGTCGCGATGAAGTTGAGCAGCACCAAGAAGAAGGTTTCGATCGTCATGAGCGTGGCGACGACATAGGGCATGAGCTGCGTGGGCGCGCGGCGATGCGCCAGGACGGCTAGCGAGGAGAAGAGCGCGAGCATCATGCCCCAGTAAAGCAACGAACCTTCCTGCCCGCCATAAAGCGCCGCGGTGGTGTAGTACCACGGCATGGCCCGGCTGGAATGTTCCGCGACATAGGTGGCGCCGAAGTCGCGCGTCAGGAAGGAGAAGGCGAGCGCCAGGGAGGCCATGACCAGCAGCGCCGCGACCACCAGCACCGCGCGCCGCGCGCTGGCCAGCAGCGCTGGTCGCCGCCAGAGGGCGCCGAGCACCGAGCCGACCAGCGCATAGAGGGTGAAGACCAGCGCGAGCAACTGCACGATCATCCCAAGGTCGGTAAAATGCATGAGGGGCTTCCTATTTTCCAGCGTTCGGTGTCGCTGCTTGGAACTTTGATGGGCACTTGGCGAGCAGGTTCCGCGCGGAGAAGACGCCGCCAGTGGTGAGCTGGCCCTCGACGACCACCTGGATGCCCGGACGGAAGATATCAGGCACGATGCCGCTATAGACCACTGGCAAGCTCTGCCCGCTGTCGGTGATGGTGAAGTGGATCACCTGTCCGCCAGCGCCGCGCACGACAGAACCGGGGGCGACAATGCCCGCCACCCGTACGGCTTGCCGGGTGCAGGTGGTGCAGTGGCGCAGCTCCCCTACGGTCATATAGTATTCGGCGGCGGCGCTGGTATTGGCGATCACGAGGTAGAGGATCGCCCCAGTGACCGCTACTCCGGCAATCAGAAAACTCCAGGGCATTTTGCGCCGCTTGCGCCGCTGTGTCGGCGCGGGTGCGGCCTGTTCTAGCGCCACGGTTTCACCTCTCACGAAACGCACAACGTGCTTCTTCGCCTGTTATCGTAGCCCTGGTGCTAGCGCCGCCTCAAAGAGGCCGGTGAGCGCCGCGCCCAGGAGGAATGTCACGAGACCGAGCGCCAAGATGAGCCGAGGCGCGAGCGACCAGAGCGGTCCGCGATGCTTGGCGAGTCGGCGCGCTTCCTGAGCCTGGAAGAGCGCGAGCGCAAACATCACGAGCGCCGCGGCCACCTTCACCGCCAAGACGACGATGTAGACTGGGCCGACCGCTACAGCGGAGAGCCGGTCAAAGACCAGGTACACGCCGCTGATGAGCACGACCCCGACGCACACCTGTACGAGATCGCGGAAGAGCCGCCCCAGCAGCGCGCCGATCTCTGGCGTCGCGTGGCCCAGCCGCAAGGCTGGGCCAATGACGAACAGGTACATGACGCTGCCGCCGACCCAAACGCCCCCCGCCAGCACGTGCGCCGTGCGCATCAGATCACGTAGCGCGAACGACATGGTGCTGGAAATCCATCATGGTAGTCGTCACCGTATGACCGGCGTGAAACGCGCCGCCCAGATCGAGAACACTGTCATCTCCCCCGTCAGGTAGAGCAGCCCCACGACGATGAGCAGCAGTCCGCTGACCGTCGAGATCACATGGCCATACCGCTTGAGCCAGCCCAGGGCGCGCAAGCCAGCGGCCCACCCCAGCCCTAGCGCGATGAAGGGCACCGCGAAGCCGAGCGAGTAGAACGTCAGCAGCAGCGCCGCGTTGCCCATGCTGGCCGAGGCGCCAGCGTAGGCCAAGATGGCCGCCAGCACCGGGCCGATGCAGGGCGTCCAGCCAGCGGCGAAGACGACGCCAAATGTGAAGGGCGTCGCCGCTCCCCAGCCGCGCAGCGCACTGGGCTTGGGATGCAGCCGCCCTTCGCGCATCAGCGCATCCATCCAACTTCGTGGCAGGAGTTGGAGCAGAAAGGCGCCCATCGCCAGCATCACGATGCCAGCGAGCGTCTGCATCACCGGGCGGTACGCCACGAGCAGACTGCCAAAACTGGCGGCCAGCAGGCCGAACGCGATGAAGGTGAGTG
>JADMIN010000579.1 GCA_015478575.1 Ktedonobacterales bacterium
ACCGCGTCGCCGCCAGCCACCGCCACATCAGAACAGATGAGTTCGAGCGCGCGTGGCGAGCCTGCGCGGCCCATGGGTCACTTGGCAAGTGGGAGTACGATCTCAGTGAATATCTGCGGCTGGTGCCCCCAACCCCTGACTATGCCTATCGTCATCGCCATCCAGCCAGGACGATTGCCTTCCTCACCCGGCTCGATGCCTGTCTGGCGCCAGAGAATCGCAAGGTGCTCCTCCTGCGCGGCTACCGTGGCTCGGCGCTGCATCGCTTGCCGAAGGTGCTGGCCGATGTGCTGGCGGCGCCGGATCCGGCACTCGCCACGCGCTTCCCGTGGCTGGCGGCCTACAAGACGGTCTATCGCCTGGACGTGACGGGCGTGCTGAATCTGGTCACGGAGGCCGATGGGCCAGATCCAGACGCGGTGCTCGCGCTCGTCCAACAGAAGATAGCCAAACAGCATGCCTGTGAGACGAGCATCCTCTTCCTCAAGGATGTCAAAGTGTTGGATGTGGAGAAGCCGCGTATGCACATGGATCTCTGGGCCGCGCTCACCGCGCCGAGCCAACTGGCGATCATCGGCATGTATGGCACGGAGCGCCATACGGAACCGACGGCGGCGTTTCTCGATGGCAACCCACATGATGGCCGCGTCACGCATCTCTTGGTCTCTAAGCATAACGCCGGAGAGACGCGGCTGTTCTTGCGGCGCCAGTGCGCTGCGCGCTGGGCCGAGCATGGGTTTGTCTTTGAGGAAGATGCCTTCGATAGTCTGATGGCGTTCGAGCCGGGCGCTTGTGTCTTCGGCGCGCGCAAGACGCTGCCCTACCTGGCGCGCGACCTCGGCGACCATACGATCCTGACAGCGCTCAGCGATGACCCCAAGCGCGCGTTCGAGGAGATGATCGAGTCCGCGCTGGCCGCGGTCG
Organism: Ktedonobacterales bacterium; assembly: GCA_015478575.1. Lineage (GTDB taxonomy): Bacteria > Chloroflexota > Ktedonobacteria > Ktedonobacterales > JADMIN01 > JADMIN01. The sequence goes on from JADMIN010000579.1 coordinate 925, forward strand.
AGCAACACCTGAAGTGGAACAAGCGCCCAGAGATTCGTGCGCGCTTCGCTGAGGAACTGGAGCGCGCGAAACAAGACATCCTCGCGCTTCAGCGGGACCCTGTGCCAGCGACAAAGCGACAAGAGGATGGCACGAGCGTGCGGGTGCTAACCCGCTGCCATGTCATCACGCAGTTTCTCTGCCCCAACCAGAGCCATTTCAACTTCGATCTGGTGGACAATCCACCGGTCGAATAGCGGCGCGTGAAGGGCCGTGAGACAGCGCGGCGCATGCCTCACGGCTGAGAGCACCTCTGACTTCCTGTCCAGTGGGCCACGCGGCTACCACTCCAAGGCATCGAGCGCCTCATCGGTGGCCTGATCGAGTGGGATACGCAGGAACCGCTCGGCGGCGGCTTCGGGGTCCAGCGCGCCCGTGAGGATGGCCGCGATGGCGGGGAAGTGCCGCTCCAGCAGTTCGCAGGCACACGCGAGCAGGGTAGAGGCCAGCGTCGGGATCTGTTCTTCGCAGAGGCAGAGCGCGCTGACACGGCACTGAATGTGGTCCGCCGATGGGTCGAGCAGAAGACAACCGTCGAGGTCGTGCGTATGGACCACGTCCAGGTAGCGGTGGATGTCGCCAAGCCGCGCCTGGGGGACGCGCTGGAGGACGGTGGCACAGACAACTAAGTGGATTTCCCGCGAGGGAGAGAGGGGGCGGTGCGTGCGCACCTCCGCGAACACGAGGCCGTGACGTGGCCCCAGCTCAAGCGCAGGCAGCCCCGTGGCCTTCACGGACCGCCCACTCGCGCCCAGGCGACACACCCATCCGTGGGGCACCAATGCTGTCGCGATACTGGCAGCGACGCAAGACTGTGTCACAGGAACCCTCCTCCAGTTGGTGCCGTGGGCGTGCCCACGGCGGAACCGTTGGCGGGGAGGCCCTCCTCCCCGTGGGGGAACCCGACCTCGCCGCTGGGGCGAGAGGTCGGCCGTGGACCGCTGGCGATGGGCGGTTCCACGCGCCTGGAAGGGATCGCGAGTGGTGCGTACGCGCAAATTATGCGCAATATGCCGTTACTATACCGCTATAGTACCAGAATATCGCCGTCACTTCAAACGAGGGGACGGGGTGTCACGTGGGAGGAGCACGGTCGCGGAGCTTGGCGGCCACTAGCGGTGCGGCCTGGCAGCCGATCATGCGGAGGAGGAGGTGCGTATCGAGCAACGGGACATCGCCCTTGATGCATCACGCAACTCCTCCCGCTCGCTTCACGGGAACTCCTGCGCGACAACACGACGTAACCCTGCCTATGCGCATCACTGTACCATGCGAGAGAGTGTGGTTAGCACGAGAGTACTAGTAGCGCTTGAGTTTCAGAGCTGTTCACACGCATATACAGCGTAAATTGCACGCAGGACGTCCTCAAC
>JADMIN010000580.1 GCA_015478575.1 Ktedonobacterales bacterium
GCCCAACAAACTGGAAGAACGCGCCTGGAACCGTTCCGACTCCCAACAGAATGAATCTGACGATATTCTCGACGAAGAGCAGGCCGAGCGCGAGGCCGATGCCCGCCGCGACCGAGCGCCCCAGCGTGGCGAAGAAGAGCGCGAGCGAGGCGTAGGCGAAGAGCACGAGCGAGAGCACGAGCCAGTAGGCGACGATCTCGGTCCAGCCGCCGGGGGGTGGCGCCGAAATGCTGCCGCCGATAGCGGGTCCGAAGGTGACGCCGACCAGCGCCGAGAGCGCCAGCATGCCCCCGACCGTGCCCAGCGCCAGCAGCGCCAGCGCGCCTGCCTGCGCCGCCAACATCTGCCCGCGGCCCGCCCCGCGTGAGAAGGCGAGGCGCTGCGTGCTATACCCGTATTCACTGCCGACGAGCGCCCCCGCCAAGACGCAGGCCATCAGCGGACCGAGTTGCGCGGTATAGATGCCGCCGACGACGAGCACGCCGGGGAACGTGAGGAGGTCGCGAAGCGGAGAAAGCTCGATATCGGTGGCGCCACGGCTGGCGGCCACCGAGTAGGAGATCAGCATGAAGCCGATGACGATGACGTAGCCACCCAGCAGGATGCTGGCCAGGACCTTGCTCATCACGCGGCGGCGCGTGAGAAAGAGTTCCCATTTCGTCAGCCGCCAGGTATGCGGGAGCAGCGATCCCGTGGAGCGGGGCGCGGCGGCGAGATTTTGCGCGGATTCCAACATTAGAGCTGACCTCCCTGGATGGCCGCGACGGGCGCGCCCACGGGGGGCGCTGGCGGCGGTGCGGCGGTGACGGCGAGGAAGAATTGCTCCAGACTGGCCTCGCGGCGCCGCAACTCGGCGGCGTAGATGCCACGCGCGGCTAGCAACGCATTCACCTCTGGCGCGCGTTCGATGGGCACATTCACTAGGAGCGCCCAGCCGCCCGGAGGCACCCACGCGCCCGGCTCTGGCTGCACATACTGCGCGCCTTGCAGCCAGGGATACTCAGCCGCGGCCACGCGCAGCACCTCGACCGCCTGGGCGAGCTGCTCCTGCTGGGCAAAGGCGAGTTGGAGGCCGCTCTGCGCCGCCAGCAGAGCACTGACGGTGCCCTGTGCCAGGAGTGTGCCCTCCTTGAGGATGGCGACGCGGGTGCAGACTTGCTGTACTTCATAGAGCAGGTGACTGGAGAGCAAGACCGTGATGCCTTGCTGCGCGAGGCTGCCGATGAGGCTGCGCACCTCGACGACACCGGCGGGGTCCAGGCCATTCGTCGGCTCATCGAGCACAATCAGATCAGGCTTGGTCAGCAGTGCCGCCGCGATGCCTAAGCGCTGTTTCATGCCCAGAGAGTATTTCTTGTAGGAGTCGCGCGCGCGCGACGCCAGCCCGACGCTCATCAGCACTTCATCCACACGTGCCCGACTGGCGGCGCTGTTGGGCAGGCCGGCGAAGGTGGCGATGCCGAGCAGATTCTCACGCCCTGAGAGATAGGGATAGAACGCTGGCTGCTCAACGACGGCGCCGATGCGCCGCAGGGCGTCGCGGCGGTTGCCGCCATCGGACATCGCCAGGCCGAAGGCGGAGATCTGGCCGGCATTCGGCCAGATCAGCCCCAACACCATACGTAGGGTCGTCGTCTTGCCCGATCCATTCGGGCCGAGCAGGCCGAAGACATCGCCGCGTTGGACCTCTAGGCTGAGGCCATTCACTGCCACACGCTTGCCAAAGCGCTTGGTCAGCCCCTCCGTGCGCAAGACGATCTCGCGCGGTGGAGCACCGGCTGCTGGGGAGGTCTCCGCTCCCATCGCTAGCACCATTGCGTATCCTCTCTCTTCCTCCGCTGGCTCGCGTGTTCTTTTGGGGCCGTGGGCGCGGTGCGCCCGCCATTCCCTCGCGCCAGTATAGAGCGCGGAGCCGATATGGTCAATGAGCCGCGCCGTGCTCGGGCCAGCGTGTCTGCGCCATGCTCTGGCCACCGCGTTCTGCGCCACCACGCCCCGAACACGCTGCTCGCGATCTAGGCCCACCATCAGGCTCTGGTGGGCATTGGGGCAATGCGTCAATGCGTGCCCGGTTGACCGTGAAGAGCCGCTGTGTTAATGTACGCCCGAACGGCAGTTGGCATGTGCGCATGCTGGGAACCACCCTTCGTCTCATCTACGAAGCGGTGGGGTGTGGGTTATGTGTTCGGAGAGGCGCCACGGCGCCCGGACGCAATCGAACGGAAGGAGACGCCCGTGGGTCTCGACTTTACACGGTTGGCCACCCACCTCGCGCCCGAACGGCGCGCGGCGGTGACGCGCGAATATCGCCGCCAGGCCAAATATGATAC
>JADMIN010000007.1 GCA_015478575.1 Ktedonobacterales bacterium
ATATCAGACATCTCACCACCGATAGGATGGTCGCCGTCGGTGACAGAGCGCCGCCGCTGAGGGAGAGAACCCCGCGCCCTTCGCGGCGGCGCTCCGTGCGGCTGATCGCGCGTGTCAGGCTCCATGTATCACTCCTCTCAAACGCACCTCAAGCAGGCCTCAGCCAGACCCACTCGCACGAGGTTGGCACACCGCGCACCCGTGCGCGCGAGCGGCGTCTGGCCCATCGGTCTCTGGCCAACGCATGGGGCGGCGGCCAATGGATCAGCCGCCCGTGGCGCGCCGTGGCCAGAGGAAGACGACGAGCGCGACAAGAAAACCGACCAGACTGGCAATGGCCATTGGCCAGAGGACGCCGATACGGCCGGAGAGCAGCTCGAAGAGCGCGGTGGTGATGAGCCAGAGCTGCGCGACCAGAATGACGCCGACAATGTAGACCTGCCCCTGCACGATGGCCAGTTGCCCAGGTGTGCCGGTGTAGTCTGGCCCAGAACGTGGCCCACTTGACCCCAGCGGCGCGCGGCTGACCGATGGATCATCAGGGTTGCCGACGTGCTGCCGCAGCCGACGGTCGCGCTCCGCCGCGCTGAGGGCCGTGCCACCGACGATCGTCGCTCCCGCACCATCGCTCCGCGCTTCCGGCGTCACGACGAATGCGGCCTCATCAGCATCATCCATCTGCTTCACCGCCTCTCTTATCGCTCCACCATCTTGACGGCATAGATCAGATCACCCTGTCGCGCGAGCTGAATCAGCGGCAGTGGGCGGGTCGGTGGCCCAGCCAGCACGTTGCCCGTCGCCGCCTCGAAGAGGCCATTATGGCAGGGACAGTACAGCCGATTCGCGCCCGGCTGATAGAGCACCGCGCACGAGAGATGGGTGCAGACATCACTATAGGCCACCAGCCCAACGCCCGGCAGATTGATAATGATCCCCTGCGTGAACTGATCGGGAAAATCGAACGTCCGCCACTGGTTCGGGCCTAGCTCATCCGCCCGCACGACCGCGACCGGCTTGACCCGCGCCGCGGGCAGATGCCCAACAATGGCGAGCGCACCCGTCGCCAGAGCCAGCGCGCCCGTGCCCGCCACCAAGAAGCGCAGCGTGTCGCGGCGCGTCACGAGATCGTCGGCGCGCCAATGATACGGAAACTCCTCGCGCCAGTCCTGCCGCAAGGATCGCATCCCCGCCGCGCGCCGCGGCTCACGGGTGCGCAGGGTCGGGGATCTTGTCGAGCGAGCTGGGCGGTCCGCGCCCGACGCCCGCGTCGGGCTATGCTCGGCGGCGTTCTCTCGCCGGTTCTCCGTCATACGCTCTTCCTCCAGCCACCATACAGCGTATGGTAGCGACAAGCTAAGGGAGCGACACGCCCCCAGATCACGTGGGCGCGGCTTCGCGACTGGGGCGACCGGGGTCTTTCGTGGGGGTGGGCGAGGGGGTCTCTCCTGGTGGCGTGCGCGGCGCCCAGGGGTGCGCCGGTGCCACACGCTGGGGGAGGCCCGCCACATCCGCCCCCACCCACGGCGCGCTCTCGCGGGTGGTGGTCGGCGCGGGCACATCAGAGATGGTACCCAGGCTCGCCTGCTCCGCGAGCGCCATCAGGTCCAGTTCATCGTGCCGCTCCGTCAGCACGATATAGTTGCGCGTGCGCAGGCGCTGCTTGCCAAAAGAGAACACATTCACCGGCTTGGCGCCCTGCCGCGCGTGCCCCGCCGCGACCCACTCCTCATAGGTCCCGTAGAAGATGGCCTGGGTCGGGCAGACCGAGGCGCACATCGGCGGCAGATCAACGCTGGTCCGGTCATAGCAGAGATTGCACTTGCGCATCACCCGGCCCGGCCCATCGAACTTGGGCACGCCGAAGGGGCAGACATAGACACAGTTGCGGATGTTGATGCAGCGGGATTCGTCGGCCTGCTGCACGACGCCATCGGGGCTGACCAGAATCGCCTGCGCCGGGCAGACCTGCGCGCAGGGCGCCAAGGGTTCTTCGCAATGCATGCAGAGCGTCGGCGATGTGGCGACCGTATTGCCACGGTCAATGTAATCAATAAAGATCATCGTCTCGCCCTTATGCGTGTCGCACTCACGGCAGGCCGCCACGCAGGCGCGGCAGCCAATGCAGCGGGACGGATCCAGAAAGATACGCTCGACGGACATGCCCATCCTCCTCAAGCGCACAGGCGCTAGCGCACGCGCGGCCCCACTCGTCCGCCCGCGCTAGGCAGTGCCCGACGATTGCGGCCCGCCAGCTTGAGCAGCGCGGGATCAAAGTCCTTTGCCCATGCCGGTGGCTGCTCCGCTTTGCTGGCCGCGGCGGCGCAGACCTTATACTCTGGAATCTTGTTCATCGGCTCCAACACGGGATTGGTCAGGATGTTGGCGGCTTGCGTATGGCCATAGTGATAGGGGATGAAGATCGTATCAGGCCGAATGGTGCGAATGACGAGCGCGGGCACCGTCATCTCGCCGCGCCGCGTGCGCACCGTCACCCAATCCCCCTCCGCGATGCCCAGCCGCTCCGCCGTGCGCTCGTGCATCTCCACCCAGGGGCACGGCGCCTGTTCGAGGAGAAACGGCGTGCGTCGCGTCTGGTTGCCAGAAAGATAATGATAGATCACACGCCCAGTGGTGAGCACGAGCGGATACGTCGCGTCCGGCTCCTCGGCGGGCGGCAGGTAGGTGATGGGATGAAAGCGCGCCTTGCCATCAGGGAAGCCGAAGCGGTCCTCATAGAGGCGGGGTGTGCCAGGATGGTCTTCTGTCGGGCACGGCCAGAAGACGCCATTCTGCGCATTGATCTTTTCATACGTGATGCCATAGTAATCCGCGCGCGCCCCCTTCGTCGCCACCCGCACCTCCTCGAAGATGTCGCGCTGAGAGTGGTAGTCGAAGGCGTGCCCCTTCCCCAGTCGGCGCGCGAGGTCACAGACGATCTCCCAATCCAGGCGCGCCTCACCCGGCGGGTCCACTGCCCGGTTATACTTGATGACACGGCCCTCCAGGTTGGTGGACGTGCCGCCATCCTCGGCCCAGACGTTGCCTGGCAGCACGATATCGGCTAGCTCGGCCGTCTCTGAGAGGAAGAAGTCCGTCACGACAAAGAGATCGAGCCTACGGAGCGCCCGCTCGACGGTGTGCTGATCAGGCAGCGAGACCAGCGGATTGGAGCAGATCATGAAGCAGGCGCGAATCTCCTGACGCTCCATCGCCGGAATCATGAGGGTCGCGGGGTAGCCAGCGTGTGGCAGTTCAGGCTCGGCGATGCCCCAGACAGAGGCGATATACTCGCGGTCCTCTTGATTCTCGATCTCGCGCTCGCCGGGGAGCTGCGAGGCCTTCTGGCCCATCTCGCGCCCGCCCTGACCATTGCCCTGGCCAGTGAGCGTCATGTAGCCAGCGCCTGGGCGACCAAAGTTGCCAGTGGCCAAGGCCAGGTTGGCGCAGGCGACGCCGTTATCCACCCCTTTGCTCTGATGCTCCAGCCCACGCGCGGTGTAGAGCAACGCCGCCTTTGCCTGCCCATAGAGCCGGGCCGCCGCGACAATCGTCTCCGGCTTGAGGCCACAGACCCGCGCCACCGGCTCCGGCGGGTACTTCAGCGCTTCGGCTTTCGTCTCCTCCCAGCCACTAGTACGTGCGCGGATGAACTCCTCATCTACCATGCCCTCGGTGATGATGACATAGAGCATGGCATTGAGCAGCGCCGAATCGGTGCCGGGGCGCAACGGCAGATAGAGATCAGCGGTGCGGGCGATGGGCGTCTGGCGTGGATCAGCCACGATCAGCTTGCAGCCGCGGTCGCGCGCCTGCCAGAGATAACTGGTGATGATGGGAAAGCACTCGCCAATATTCGCGCCAATAGCAAACACGACGTCCGCATGCGGCAGGTCGCTGACCGGATTGGCCGCGCGGTCAATGCCGAGCGAAAGCTCGTTGGCACCGGTGGCGGACGACATGCAGAGGCGCCCGTTGTAGTCACAGTGGCGCGTGCCGAGCGCGACGCGGGCGAATTTGCCCATCAGGTAACACTTCTCGTTGGTCATCGAGGAGCCACTATAGACCGCGACGGCGTCGTTGCCATGCGCCGCCTGAATCTCGCGGAAGCGGCGCGCGATGGTATCAAGCGCCTCATCCCAGCTCGCGCGTTCGAGCGCGCCGCCTTTGCCGCCGCGCCGCATCAGGGGGTGGGTCAGCCGATCGGGATGGTTCACGGTCTGGTACGCGGTAGTGCCCTTGGGGCAGAGCATGCCATGATTGTAGGGGAAGTCGTAGCGCGGCTCGACACCCACCACCTTGCCCGCGGCGACCTTGAGGTACATGGCGCACTGCACGCCACAGTAGCAGCAGTGGGTTGGCACATAGCGGTCCACCTCCTGGTTGGATTGCCAGGGGGTTGGCTTGCCCTCAGAGAAGTCGTAGGTATCGGTGCCTTCGGGCGTGAAGAAATGCTTATCAAGGCTCATGTGCGCCTAACTTCCCTTGATTCTCATCCCATGATTCTCACGCGCGGCTGATGCGCTCACGCTCACGCGGCGCCAGGAGTATCGCTGGCCCCCACGCGCCAGGGCCAGCGGTTTCACTTGCACCAGCGGTTTCACTTTCACAGGAACCGATTGCCCTCGTTCCCTAGCGCCGCGAGGGTGGCCTCGCCGCGCAGAATGCGTTTGCAGTCAGGGCAGAAATCCTGCCACCAGGTACCGCTGGTGGCCTCCTCGCGCGTGGCGGCGCGGGCGGCCTGGGGCTGGCTGGCAGTGACGCTGTAATCCTGGCCGATATCGAACGCGGTCCGCTTGAGATCAGCGATGAAGCGCGCTGGCGCGAAGGGCGCGTCACAGCGCGGGCAGTGCCGCGGCTCGCTATCCTCGCCCGTCCGCCAGTAGAGTTCGATCCCCACGGTAGCCGGGCGTTCGAGAATGTGGAAGAACTTGCCGAACGGCAGCGAGATGAGCCAGAAGACCACCACCGCCTCGTGCGAGAGCGAAATGAACCAATAATACTGCCCGCCAAAGAAGGTGGCGTCCGCGATCAGCGCCAGGCCGGAGATGGCGATGGCAAACAGCAGTGCCAGCGGCAACATATCAAAGCTGAAGCGCTGGATGGCGATCCGCGCGAGATCGTGAAAGCGCCGGTGAAAGGCCAGCACCAAGCCCACCAACAGCAGCAGTGACGTCCACATCAGCCCATGATAGATGGAGAAACCCAAGAACGAGTAAGGATCGAAGCGAAAAAGCGGAAACCCGAAGGCCCACATCCGGTACCAGCCCGTGGTGGTCTGGGTGAAGCGCAGCCAGCCGAAGGTCAGCGGGAAGGTGATGGCGCAGGAGAGCACGACGCCCCAGAAGATACACTGATGCGCGATCCAGCGATACCACCCCTGGGCGCCACCGCCATGCCGCTTGCGCAGAAACTGCTGCGTAAGCAGATCAGCGAAGATAGCCCGCGGAATGAGCGCGGTATAGCGGCGGAAGTTCGCGAAAGAGAAGAAGAGCTGCCAGCTACGCCAGAAGTAGCGCCCAGTCTGCGGGCGCGAGAGCCAGAACGTGTACTTATAGGTGACGGCCGCGACGGCGAAGATGCTGCCGACGGCATAGCCGATCAGCGCGGCATCGAACCAGTGGAAGCCGCGCGAGCCGACGGCGATCAAGGCCACCAGGATCACCGCCGCCAGGATGCCAAAACAGAGCGAGCGTGTGCGCTGGCTCCAAAACGCCCCACCACGCCCGCGTGGCGCGCTAGCGGTGGGTGTGGCCGCGGCGGGCGGAGTGGCCCGCCCCTGGGATGCCCTAGGCTCGGCCATCCGTGTGCTCCTTCCCGGCTGCTGGCCGCCACTTGCGGCTCCGTGCGAGGGCTGGTGAGCGGTGCCATCCTCATGAGGATGGGTAGGCTTCGGACCGCCGCTCAAGATTATAGGGCGGCGGCGCCACCTCAGGAGGTGGCGCGGTGGCCAGCGGAGACCACTCTTCAACAGAACCACGGCGCCGCTGCCCCCGACGATAGCGCCCGCGCGGGCCGCACCTCGGCGCACGACATAGAGGCGGGGAAGATCTTGTCGGGGTTGAAGAGCGCGTGAGGATCGAAGCAGCCACGCAGCCGCGCCATCGCCGCCAGATCCTGAGTGGAGAAGACGAGTGAGAGCGCATCGCGCTTCTCCAGGCCGATGCCATGCTCGCCAGAGACCGTGCCGCCTAGCTCCACACAGGCACGCAGCAATTCAGTGCCCGCCGCGATCACGCGCTCGATCTGCCCTGGCGCGTGCCGGTCGAAGAGCATCGCGGGGTGCAAGTTGCCGTCGCCCGCATGGAAGACGTTGGGAATGGTCAGGCCAAAGTCGTGCCCGATCGCGGCGATGCGCTCCATCACCCGCGGCAGGCGCGAGCGCGTCACCACGGCATCTTGCAGATAGTAACTGGGCGCGAGCTGGCCCAGGGCGCCCGCCGCGCCCTTGCGCCCAGCCCAGAGCGCGGCGCGCTCCGCCTCCGAGCGCGCCAGTCGCACCTCGCGCGCGCCCTCCTGCCCACAGATGGCCTCGATCCTGGCCCCCTGATCCTCCACCGCCTCGCGTGCGCCATCCAGCTCGATCAGCAACACACTGCCAGCGTCTTCGGGATAGCCCACATGGAAGTGACGCTCGACCGCCTGGCAGATCAACCGATCCATCATCTCCAGCGCGCTAGGCACAATGCCCGCGCCGATGATGGCCGAGACCGCCGCCGAGCCAGTCGCCACATCCGGATAGACCGCCAGCAGCGTGCGCACCGCCTCGGGCAGCCGCACCAACCGTACGACAATCTCAGTGACGATGGCCAGCGTGCCCTCAGAGCCGACCACCACACCCATCAGGTCATAGCCAGGCGCATCCACGCCACCCGCCTCACCCGCACCGAGCCAGACGAGCGTGCCATCTGGCAGGCAGACACGCAGCGCCAAGACGTGATTGACCGTTACGCCGGAGGCCAGGCAGTGGGGACCACCAGCGTTGGTGGCCACGTTGCCACCGAGGGTAGAGATACGCTGACTGGCAGGATCGGGCGCATAGGCCAAACCGTAGGGCCGCGCGGCACGCGAGAGGTCCAGGTTCATGACGCCCGGCTGGACGGTGGCGCGCAGATTGCGCCGGTCAATCTGAAGAATGCGGTTCATGCGCGCGGTCGAGATGACCATGCCACCGCGTGTTGGCACCGCACCACCACAGAGGCCCGTGCCAGATCCGCGCGCGACAACTGGCATCCCCGCGGCAACCGCCAGCCGCACGGCCAGCGCCACCTGCTCAGCGGTCTCCGGCAGGACGACCAGATCAGGGCGCCCCTCCAGAAAGCCCGCATCGTAGGCATAGCTCACGAGATCCGCGGGCGCGCTCAGGACGCCATCCGCCCCCAACGCGCGGGTGAGCGAGCGAGCGCATGCCCCCCACTCAGATAGTGCCATATCCCCCATTCTGGCCATGTCGCGCCTTTGCCCCTTCGTGTGCCCGCTCCTCAGGCAGGTTCGCTCCCGACCAGCGGTGAGTTACACCGCCCATCTGGAAAATTCGTATCAGCAGCGCTAGACGCGCCGCCATCAGCATGTTACACTGTACTCAACGCGCGACGACAGGTGCTCTCCAGATGCGGTGTTGCTGAAAGGGAGGCGACCCATGCGGGTGTTGAACCTTGCGGGAAATGCCTGCGCGCACATCTGGGACCTGGCACGGCATGGCGCGAACAAGGTACCGTCGAACAAGGCACTGTGAGGAATCTCCTCCAGTGCCTTTGTGTTTTTGTGAGAGGCAACGTCGTCGGCTCCACGGCTGTGCGGATGAAGAAAAGCGGCGCGATACAACGCGCAACCTGGCCTGAGCATGGCACAGTTCTCGCAGCACAAGGTCACGATGACGTGCGGGTGTCCCTACGAGCAGCAGCAGCCGCGGCCAGGAGGAGGTTTTTCGCACGCGACGAATCCGGCGGCGCGGGCTTGCCGGAACGATTCACAAGAGATATCCCCGGCGCGGGATCGCGGCTTGTTGGCGCGCCAGTGGCAGCGCGCGCGGCACAGCGGCGGCAAACGTCGGGCAGGTGACGACACGGGAAAGAGAGTTCGCCCATGCACTCGAGCATGATCGGAAAGATCGCCAAAGCCAAACAGTATGCCCAAGAGCCAGAGCGCATCCGGTTCACCCAATTCGAGGCGACTTTCCGCGGAGAGAACGATACCCACCAAATCACCTTCGAAGAGGGCGCTTGGCACTGCACGTGCCACTTCTTCTCTGATTGGGGAGCCTGCTGCCACACCATGGCCGGAGAACGCATTTTTGGCATGATGATCCCCGCGCACCAGCGCCAGGGTGAACCCCTACCGGTCAACTACGTCGCCTTGCGGTAAGAGCACGCACGGCAAGCACACGGCAAGCACACGGACCATATGCTGGCTGCCTACATTCCGGCCAGAGTATCTATTCGAGAACGATAGTGGTGGAGGCCGATGAGGCCGATTGCGTAGAGACGATTACGTAGAAGCGTACAGTGTAGCGCACGATGGCCGGCTGGGACACCGCCCCAGCCGGCCCTATTGTGTGATATGGTGGCCACGCTCTCGTGGTGAGCCTCTCGTGGCGAGATGCCGCTGTCTGGTGACACGGCGCGCGTTATCCCAGCACAAAATGCAGCGCGATAATAACGGCGAACATACACGTGGCCAGCACCGCGATGAGGCGCAGATCGTTCTTGACATAGCTATAATGTTCTGGCGTGATGCGGTTCGCGGCGTGCGCGCGTTGCATCTCACGGGCACGGGCCACCTTGGTCATCTGCGTGCGGTCCACCTGCGCACGCGCGGAATCGGCTGGCGCCGGGGCCGCCTTCGTGGCGGATGCCGTGGGTCGCGTAGCGGTCGCCGTGGAGCGTGCGCTCGGCTTCCCAGCGTACCGCACCGCTGGGGCGGGCCGCGCGGGCTGCGCATGCGTGGGCCGCGTCACCACCGGCGTCCCCGCGGAGACCGATCCCACGGATGTGCCATCTGGCCGGACGAGCCGCACCGGCGCCACCTTGGCTGTTGTCTGCGGCCGCCGGGCCGCGTTCGTCTGGCGCGTGGCCGGAGACTTCTTCGACGCCATCCCTCTATACCCCCATGTGCTGATGCTTACCGCCAGGTGCCTATACGTCGCTCATGTTCGAGGCCAGTATACCGCACTCAAAGGCAGTGCGCAACTTCCAGCCGATGGTCCCCGCGCCCCACCTGGCCACGGGCGCCCCACTTCTCTACAACGGTTAGCGGTGCATGAGTGGTACACTTGCGGTACGCATGCCCACCCAGTTCACACGAGCAAGGGAGATGACCGATGGGGCTGACGCACTTCGACGAGGCGGGCCGCGCGCGCATGGTGGATGTCAGCGCCAAGCCAGATACCCCGCGTGAGGCGGTGGCGGCCGGGACCGTGCGGATGCGCGCCGAGACACTCGCGCTCATCCGCGCCGGGCGCGTGGCCAAGGGAGACGTGCTAGCTGTCGCCCAGGTCGCGGGCGTGCTGGCGGCGAAACAGACACCGCAGATCATTCCCATGTGTCATCCTCTGCTGCTCACCGGCGTTGACCTAGCCTTCGATCTGACAGAGGACGCCGCCGCCAACTGGGGGCGCATCGCCATCCGCGCCACGGTGCGCACCTTCGGCAAGACCGGCGCGGAGATGGAGGCACTGACGGCCGTCAGCGCCGCCGCGCTCACCATCTATGATATGTGCAAGGCGGTGGATCGCGGCATGCGCATTGACGAGATTCGCCTGCTCCGCAAGAGCGGCGGCAAGAGCGGTACCTTTGAACGCGCGCCTGAGCGCGAGGATGCCGAGATGCCCTCCTGACACCTGCTGACCAAGCGGGCACGGCCAGCAAACCGATGTGGCCGTTGCGGCACGCGCATGCGCGCATGCGCCATCCGCGGAGACAACTGGCGGGTAGGGTAGAGAGAGATACCATGCGCGGAGGCGCCATGCGCGGAGAGAACGGACGAGAGGGAGCGCGATGATCGAGCACGAGCCGACGCGAGAAATCGCGACACCTGAGGCGGCGGCGGCCCGCTATCGCGCGCCCAACCGTGACGCCTACGACCTCATTATCCTCGGCGGTGGTTCCGCTGGCCTCCCCGCCGCCCGGCTCGCTCGCACATTTGGCGCGAGTGTGCTGCTGCTGGACCGCGATCGGCTGGGCGGCGAGTGCCTCAACACCGGCTGTGTCCCCAGCAAAGCGCTGTTGCATGTCGCGCGCGCGGCGCGGACGATTCAGCGGGCCGGAGAGCTAGGGCTGAGCGCCTCGCTCGACTCAGTAGACCTCGGCGCCGTCGCCGACCGGGTGCGCGCCGCCATCGCCGAGGTCTATCGTGAGAGCGACGCCCCAGAGCACTACCTCGCGCGGGGAGTGGAGGTCGCGTTTGGTGAGGTGCGCTTTACCTCCGCGACCACGCTCCTGGTGAATGGCCGCGCCATCACGGGCAAACACTTCTTGATCTGCACCGGCTCACATCCCACGCTTCCGCCTACTCCTGGCCTGGCCGAGGTGGGCTATCTGACCAACGAATCGGTCTTCGATGTGCGCACGCTCCCCGCGAGCCTGGCCATTGTCGGCGGCGGACCCATCGGTGTGGAGCTGGGGCAGGCCTTCGCGCGGCTGGGTACGCGCGTGACCATCCTGCAGCGCCCAGAGCGGATCATTCCGAAGGACGAGCCGGAGGCCAGCGCCGCCCTCCATGCCGCGCTCCTGGCCGACCGCATCACTATTCACACGGGCACCGAGGTACAATCGGTCGCACCGCGTGACGGACTGAAGGTCTTGACGGTCAGCGGGCCAGAGGGCCAGCGCGAGCTAGCCGTCACGGAGATTCTGGTCGCCATTGGTCGCACGCCCACTGTCGCCGACCTAGGCCTAGAGGCGGCAGGCATCGCCTACGACGAGCGGCGCGGCATCAAGGTGGATGCCCATCTGCGCACCACCAATGGGCGCGCGTACGCGGCGGGCGATGTGATTGGCGGCTATCTCTTCACGCATGCCGCCTCCCGCGAAGCGCTCGTCGCGGTGCGCAATGCGCTGCTGCCAAGCTTTACCAGGCAGGCGCTCGACCAGCGGGTGATGCCTTGGGCGACGTTCACCGAACCCGAGGTGGCCCACGTAGGGCTGACCGAAGCTGAGGCGCGCCAGCGCTACGGCAGTAGCGTCGAAGTCTTCACCCAGCCCTTCAAGGAGGTGGACCGCGCGGTGACCGACCTCGGCGCGGATGGCTTCACCAAGCTCGTCGCCGGGCGAGATGGCAAGCTGCTTGGCGCGACCATCGTCGGCGCGACGGCGGGCGAACTGATCAACGAGCTGGCGGTGGCGCTCCGTGCCAGCGTGACGCTGAGCCAACTCGCCGCTACAACGCACGTCTACCCCACTCTGGCGCTCAGCATCCAGCAGGCCGCGGGCATGCGCAGCCTCGCGCGCACCGCGAAAAGCGGCACCGTGCGCCTTCTCCGCCGCTTCGCGCGCTGACGCGGGCATCCTCCAGACCTCGAGGCGCGCCCGCCACGTTTCGCCGCGTGGTTCCGCGCGCCTCCGCTCACTTGCCGCTGGTGTGATACCATACGTGCGGGCCAGCGCGGCACGGAAGAGTCGCGCCCCCGCGAACACCACGCCCGCGCCACCGGAGGAGAAACGTGATTCCAGCGCCTCGCATCGAGACCGCCACCGCCGGCGATGTCGCTTTGCTCGCCGCGCTCCGCGCCGAGCAGCGCTGGCACCCGAACGAGGCGCTGCTGCGAGCGGTGCTGTCGTGGGAGGGGGGCCGCGTCTTTGTGATCCGCGAGCCGACCGCTGAAGACACCACGCCCGCGGGGATCATGGCGGCGGCGTGCGCGCTGGCGGCTGGCGCGGTCGGCGTGATCGGCAGCGTGATCGTACGCCCGCGCTACCAGCGGCGTGGCCTGGGGCGTCAGGTCATGCGCGCGGCGCTCGATTGGCAACGACAGCGTGGCGTGCGCTCGGTCCTGCTGGATGCGACGGTGGAAGGCCGCCCGCTCTATGCCCAGCTCGGCTTTGTCTCGCTCGACGCCTATTCCTGGGAAGCCGAAGGAGTCGTCGCCACACTCGACCGCGTGGCTCTCGTCCAGCGCGCGAGGGGGCTGCGCGCCACACTCCGCCCCCCCGACGAGCTGGCGCGCGTCACCGCGCTGGATGCCGCGGCGTTTGGTGGCGACCGCCTGGCATTGCTGGCCCGCGTGCTGGCGCTGCCCGACCAGTGGCTCTATATCGCCGATGACCCCGATGGCATGGCACGTGGCTACCTGATCGTGTGCCGCGAAGAGCCGCCACACGCGGGCATCCGCATCGGCCCATGGGTGGCCAGCCGCCCAGAGGCCGCGGCGGCGCTGCTGGCAGCGGCGCTGGATGACAAGGCGCCGTGGCGACGCCACCTGCCGACAAGCGGCGAGCCGCGGCTCGCCGCCGTGGTGCCCGGCTATTGCCCTTCCGCGTTCACCATTTTGCGGGCGGCGGGCGCGCACCTGACGCGCGACGACCTCCTGCTGCGACTTGATTTCGCCACGAGTGTGCTTCCGAGCGAGGTCACACCCGCCACCCCACACCGACCGTTCGCCGCGCAGCCAGAGTGGGCCTATGCCTGGCTCGCGCCGATGGTCTTCTGACATCTTCCCGCCTCATACGAGCCGTGGTGGCCTCGTGGCAGGATTGCCCAGCGTCCCCCAGGCCGCACGCTCGCGGGCGCGTACGCTCCGCTACTCTCCCACTGCCTCCACCACTTCGGCGGGGGAGAGCCGCCCATTCCGTGAGGTCGCTCCGTCCACGTCCTCTGGCGCGACCTCCGGCAGCACCGCCGTAACGAACTGCTCATGGTAAAGACGGGCATAGAGGCCGCCACGCGCCAGCAGCTCGGTGTGGGTGCCACGCTCCACGATCCGCCCGCCATCCACGACCAGAATCTGGTCCGCCGCCAAGATGGTCGAGAGGCGGTGCGCGATGGCCAGCGTCGTGCGCGTGCGCATCAACCCCTCCAGCGCGGACTGAATCAGTCGCTCAGAGTGCGTGTCGAGCGCGCTGGTGGCCTCGTCCAGAATCAGGATGCGCGCGCCTTTGAGGATGACGCGGGCGATGGCGATGCGCTGCTTCTCGCCGCCAGAAAGTTTGTAGCCACGCTCGCCCACCAGGGTATCGTAGCCCTCCGGCAGCTCCGCGATGCGCTCATGGATGGCCGCCGCCCGCGCCGCCCGCTCCAGTTCCTCGTCAGTGGCGTCGGGCTTGGCATAGCGCAGATTCTCGCGGATGCTCGTGTGGAAAAGATAGGTCTCCTGCGTGACGACCCCGATGATCTCGCCTAGGCTCTCCAGCGTAATATCGCGCACGTCGCGCCCATCTATCCTCACCGCGCCGCGCTCCACATCATAGAGCCGTGGCACGAGATAGGTGATGGTCGTCTTGCCCGCGCCGCTCGGCCCCACCAACGCCGTGAGCTGCCCCGGCTGAATCGTGAACGAGAGGTCATCGAGCGCAGGCCGCTCAATATCCGTTCGATAGCGGAAGGTCACGTGATCAAAGGCCACCTCACCGCGCACCCGCGCCGAATCGAGCGCCACCGCCCCAGGACGGTCCTCGATCTCATAGGACATATCCAGATACTCGAAGATGCGGTCGAAGAGTGCTAGCGCTCCCTGGAGTTGCACTTGCACGCCGAGCAATTGGCCGATGGGGAAGAACAGGCGCCCTTGCAGCGTGGTGAAGGCGACGAGCGTCGCCACCGTGCCCGTGATGGTCGTCTGGCTCACTTGCTGGCCATTGCCAAACGTGAGGTAGCCCAACAGCAGATAGACCAGCGCCGGTGTGATGGAGAAGAAGGTCGAGATGAACATCATGAACCAACGCCCCACCATCTGCTGCCGAATCTGAAGACCGACCAGCCGCTCATTCTCGCGGTTGAAGCGCGTAATCTCCTGTCGCTGGCGCCCGAAGGTCTTGGTCAGCAGCACACCGCTCACCGAGAGCGTCTCCTGAACCATCGCCGAAAGCTCGGCGAGCGACTCCTGCGTATCTTTGGTGATGGAGCGGCGCACGTTGCCCACACGGTAGGTCAGCCACAGAAAGAAGGGCAGCAGACCGAGCGAGAGCAGGGTGAGCCGCCAATCAAGAATCGCCATGCCGACGATGGTGGAAAACGCCGTGGTCACATTCGAAACGATAGATGTCGCGGTATTCGTGACGACATCCTGCACCCCGCCGATGTCGTTGGAGAGACGCGACTGAATCTCGCCGGTGCGCGTGTCGGTAAAGAACTTGAGCGGCATGCGCTGAATATGGGCATAGAGTTGATTGCGCAGGTCACGCATCACGCGCTGCCCAATCATCGTATTGAGATACGTCTGACCGACACCGATCAGACTGCTGATGATGGGGGTGATGATCATCACGGCGACGAAGACACTGAGCAAGCGGAAGTTCTGCTTGCCAAAGCCATCAGAGATCGAGAACTTGAGCATATAAGGGTTGACAATGCCAAGAACCGCGACCAGCAGAATAGCCGCCAAGACCACCAGCACCTGGCGCCGATAGGGGCGGAAGGCAGCGACCACCCGACGCACCGTGCGCATGTCCGCCTTGCGCGTCGGCTCCTCCGTGCCCGTGCCGCGCACCAGCCGACCATAGCGCCCGCCGCCTCCACCTCCGCCGCCCATCATGCCCGATCCATGCATCATGAGAGAGCCTCCACGCGCCCCTGGATTCCGCCACGGGGCGCGTCTCGCGCGCCGCGACTGACTAGCTGACGACGCGCCT
This sequence comes from Ktedonobacterales bacterium, assembly GCA_015478575.1. Classification (GTDB taxonomy): domain Bacteria; phylum Chloroflexota; class Ktedonobacteria; order Ktedonobacterales; family JADMIN01; genus JADMIN01. The sequence goes on from JADMIN010000007.1 coordinate 14,781, forward strand.
GCGGAAGACGGAGATACCCAGCGCCGTGAACGCGAGAATCGTCACGCTCAGGCCAAGCACGACCCAGCCCATCGCCAGCGTTGGCAGCGAATGCCCATTAAAGCTTGGCACCATCGCTGACCGCAGCCCCTCGGCGGCATACGTCATGGGGTTGAAGAGCGTGATAACCTGGAACCACTTGATGCCGCTGAGCAAGGCCCAAGGATAGTAGGTGCAGCCGGTGAAGATCAGCGGCGTGAAGATCAGCGAGAACATCAGGCCAATCTGTTCTGGTTTCACCAGCGTCCCGATGGTCAGGCCCAGCGCCGCGCCCGCGAAGGCACCCAACACCATGATGCCGACGATAGTGCCGATGGCGTCGGCGCGCACCTGATACTGGTCCCCCAGGATCCAGTACGCCAGCGGGAAGATGACCACCCCCGCGATCAGCCCACGTATGGCCGCGAAGACCACCTTCTCGATGGCGACCAAGCTCACGGGCAATGGCGCGAGCAGCCGATCATCAATCTCGCGGGCGAAGCCGAGATCGAGCACCAGCGGCAGCGTGACACCTTGCAGCGCGGCGGTGATGACCGTCAGCGCGACGATGCCAGGCAACAGCAGGGCGCCATAGTTGGGCGCGCCAACGCCAATATTCGGCAGCACCTTGCCGAAGATGAAGAGGAAGAAAAGCGGCTGCAACGCGACCTGGAAGAGAAACGCGATGAAGGTGCGCCCCGTAACAACAATATCGCGGCGCAGAATGGCGATAAACGCCGCCGTCGCCAGCCGGAAGCGCCCGCGCCTGCGCGCCGCCAGCGGCAGCGGAGGTGACGCCAGCGGGGGCGTGGTTGTGGATGTGGCCATTAGCGCAACTGCCTTCCCGTGAGATGGATGAAGACGTCTTCCAGGCTGGGGCGCGTGAGATGCAGATCGCGCAACTCCGCCCCAGCGCCCAGTACGGCTTGCGTAGCGCTCGCCAGCAGCCCAGTGGGATCTTGCGTATACATGCGAAAGGTGGCGATACCTGGCTCGCTCGGCTGGTCGCTCGAGGGGCCGCCCGCGCCACTCATCGCCGCCCATGGTCCCCCTGGCCCGCCACCACCACGCGCCCCGCCGCCAGGTGCCCCACCACCTCCGCCAGGTGGCATCGCCGCCGCGGCCTGGCTCGCCAGTTCATCCACCGCCGTCACGCCAGACAACCCGCGCAAGGCGTCGAGCACGCGCGTCTTGGCCTCCGCTCCCGCGCCACCACGCTCTGGCGCGCCGCCCACGGTCGCCAATTCCGGCAGATAGACACGCACTTCGAGCGCGTTGCCGCCCGGAACGCGCTTCTTCAGTTCGGCGGCGGTGTCGTTCACCAGAATCTTGCCATAATCCATGATGGCGATGCGCTCGCAGAGTTGGTCCGCCTCCTCCATATCATGCGTGGTGAGCAGGATGGTCAGCCCCTGCGCGTTGAGCGCGCGAATGCGGTCCCAGAGGAAGAGGCGCGATTGCGGATCGAGGTTGTTAGTCGGCTCGTCGAGGAAGAGCACATCCGGCGCGTGCATCAGTGCGCGGGCGATCATCAGACGCTGGGCCATGCCACCAGAGTAGCGCCCAACGACATCCTTGGCGCGGTCGGCCAGGCCCAGTTCGCTGAGCAGGGCATTGGCGCGGGCCTTGCGCTCGCGGCGTGGCACGCCATGATAGGCGCCATGAAAAGTCAGGATCTCGCGTACACGCAGGCTGCGATCCAAGTTGCTCTGTTGTGGCACCACGGCGATATGTTGCTTGACACTCATCGGGTCGGCGGTGACGTCAATGCCCATGACGCGGGCGGAGCCACTCGTTGGGCGCGCAAAGGCCGTCAGCACGCCGATGGTCGTGGTCTTGCCAGCGCCATTGGGGCCGAGCAGCCCAAAGATCTCGCCGCGGCGCACATCGAACGAGACGCCATCCACCGCGTTGCCTGGCGCCCGCCCATAGCGCTTCACGAGGTCACGCACCTCGATGGCGGCGCCCCCCGTCTCGCTACTCGCTCCCATAGACATGTTCCTCACTCTCCCTACGCCGTCGCCAACGACGACGCGCCGGGACGCCGCTGTGGGCGTGGTCGCCCGCCGCGCCAAGATCGCTCCACCAAGATCGCTCCACCAAGATCGCTCCACCAAGATCGCTCCACCAAGACCGCTCCACCAAGACCGCTCCACCAGGATCGCTCCACCGCGCCGCCACACGTTAGGCTTCACTTCCGATAATATACCGCATGGTAGAAGCGCCAGACACCTCACGCGCGCACGCCGCGGCGGATGCGCCAGGGCACGCCGCACCCCATCGTACCATGCGCCAGCGAGCGACATCCGCGCCCCGCGCGCCGCCAGCCTCGCGGCTGACGGCGCGGTAGTCTGTGGCCTCTTCGCCGCCGACCTCCAGCCACGCCTCAGATGATCGTCGTATCACGCGCGGACGCGCTACCGCTGGAGCCGCCCGGCGTGCCAGGCTCTTGCCCCTCCTGCTGTCGCACGTAGGCCAACAAGTCAGCACGGGCGCGCTCGACGATGGCCTGGAGCTGCGCGAGCCGCTCCGGGTCGCCTCCCGACGTCATGACGGCGTTGCGCATCAAGTGCGCGACCTCTCGCGCCTCATGGGCCAACCGCCGCAGCTCGTGTCGCGCCTCCCATGGGAACGCGCCACCAGGGCCGTGGTGCGGGTGATGGCGCGGATGTCCTGGTCGTTCGGGGCGCTCCGGCCTCATCGGGCCTCCCCACGCGCGCGGGCCGCCCTCTGGGCCGTGTGGCTCCTCGCGCTGTTGATAGGCGTCGAGTGCCTGGCTTCCCGCCTCAGTGATGGTATAGACCTTCTTGCCCTCGGCCAACTGGGAGGTCACCCAGCCACGGTCCTCCAGCAGTTGCAGCGTCGGATAGATCGCGCCCGCGCTGGGACTGTAGAAGCCTCCGGAGAGATCCTCCAACTCCTTCATCATCTCGTAACCGTGCTTGGGGCGCTCGCGCAACAGCTTGAGCAGACCATACTTGAAGTCACCTCGCCCAAACATGCGCGGCCCCATACCAGGGCCGAAGGGACCCATGCCAGGACCAAAAGGGAAGCGACGCGCGAAATGCCGCATCATGCGCCCTGGTCCAAACGCGCCCGGCCCGCCCCACGGACCACGCGCCCATGCCTGCCATCCCTCCTCACGCGGCGCCCAGCCGCCGGCTCTGGCGTAGGCCAACTCACCGCCATCAGTATTCCATCCAAACATGCTCGTGGCTCCTCTCACACCTCTCTGGCCCGATCCCTGTCCGCGAGGTCGAGCCGCGAATGGGCGCCGTACAGGCGTCTCAGCACTCGCTATATCAAGATATATCTTATTCTCACGAAAAGCGCAAGAGGAACATACCCGCGAGTGATGCGGAAGGCAAAAGTGATGCGGGAAGCCAATGCGTATGCGCTTTGGGGAGTGGAAGGCGTGCGTGGCGGAGGGGCGCCGCGGGGGATGCTCGACGGGCATAGGTTGGGCTGCTGGATAGGGGAGAACTATCTCAGCAGCCCTGGGGGGCTGCCCCACTGGCCGGGAGGAGCGGACGGAATGCGCTGGGAAGAGCGCGGCGCGAAAGCCTTGGCGCACACCGAGCGCGCTAGATCGGCCTCACGCCGCTCGACTAAAGAGCGGCGTATGCGCCGCACGCCACTACTTGAAGAACTTCGGCACGTTCGCGTTATAGAAATCGGCCTCCAGGAATTCCAGGAGCAGAGCGAAGTTGAGGATATCCAGATCGTTGCTCAGCGGCTTGGAGGGATCCGCGCCCCCGTTCAGACTCGCGATAAACGGCGAGGCCGCCGCGACGATATCGGCCTGGGCCATCGGCTTGTCGAAGGCGCCGTTGGCCTAATCGGCTGGCCTAAGAGGACATCCAAAAAGCCAGCATGCCGCGCCTCGATCGTCAGGATCGAGCCAGCGGCTGCCAGGTAGCTCTTGTTCGAGATCGCGGGGGCGGCCATCAGATAGGCGCCAACACCGACGTTTTCCAGGACGCGAGAGGTGCTGGCGAAAGCGTCAATACTCGCCTGCTCCAGCCCTTTGAAGGTTGGCTTGGGTCGTGCCTGAGACTTCAGCGCGCCCAGCAAGAACTGCACATGGGCATTCTCATCCGACTGAATCTCCGTAAAGGCCGACTTATTGTCACCAACGGCGGGCAGGGCGGCCAGACGCCCTCCGCTGGTCGTGGTCCCGCGCCCGACCGTGGTCGCGGCGGCGCCACATGCCGCGAGCAGGCCCATCGGCAGGATGGCCCCCGCCACCATCACCGAGCGGCGACCCATGCGACGGCGTGTAATGCTCTCTTGGAGCGGCTCAGCGGGCGTACTGTCCTCTGGAGACAGAGACGATTGGTCAGTCATACAAGTGTCCTTCTAC
>JADMIN010000581.1 GCA_015478575.1 Ktedonobacterales bacterium
GCTCGACACAGCCACCACTGACTGATCCAGCGATCTCGCCCGCCTCACTGACAGCCAACACCGCCCCCACGCCACGCGGCGCCGAGCCAACAACCGCCACCACCGACGCGAGCGCGACACGCTTCCCCGCCACCCACCAGTGTTCGATATCCGCCAGCACCTCGCGCACGAGACGCCCTCTCTTTCGCTCCCCCTGCCGGGGCCAGGGCGAGGGGATAGGTCCGCTATCGGTCGCGGTCAATCTCCACATGTTCAGCGGTCGAGGTGGCCTCCACGTGCCGCTCACCCGCACCCGCGCCCTCGGCGTAGGCCGCGCGCAGAGCCGCCAGCAGCTCTTCACGCCGCAGGTAGAGTTCTCGGCGCGTGCGCGGCGCCGCGCGCGAAAGGGCATACACGGCCAAGAGCGGGAACGCCACCGTCGTATCAGCGTAGACCACGACCGCTTTGCTGAGCATCTCCGGCTTGACCTTGCCCCACGAGACCGCCTCCGAGGGCGTCGCGCCTGAGAGACCCCCCCAGTGCGGCGCGTCCTGGGTGATCTGGATGAAGTAGTCGTGCCCACCCTTGTTGATCCCCAACACCTCCCATAACTGCGGCTGCGTCTGGAGATAGAAGTTCTTGGGCGAGCCACCGCCGAGGATGATGACGCCATTGTGTGTCGCCGCTTGTACAATCGCGGTCGTCTCATGCACATCGAAGAATGGATCAATCGTCAACCCGTAGCCGTCGAGTTGGTGGCGCGCCAGATTCATCCCAATAGACGAATCTCCTGGCGAGGAGGTGTAGAGCGGCACGTGCCACTTCGCCGCCATCGCGACCACCGACTGCTCAGGCGCGACCCCGATTTCCAGCAGCCGCTCACCAATCAGGTGATGTAACTCGGCGGTGGACATCGCGCGCTGGGGAAACGTCTTGAAGCACTCACGCAGAAAGCGATCGGTGTCGAGCAGCACCTCGTCGCGGAAGAGCACATCATAGATGCGGATGACGCCGGCGGCGTGCAACTCAGTGTCTGGCAATTGCCAGGAGCCTCGGTGCAGCGCATAGTTGAGCGCGTAGTGGATATCATGGTACAGATTCGCGCCGGTGCTCACAACGAAGTCAATCGCGCCGCGCTCCATCAGGCTGATGATGCTGCCGCCAACGCCCGCGGGCGTCATCGCGCCAGCGATCGTCAGACAGATGGTGACATCCTGATCGGGGTCGAGCATGCGCCGCGCGAAGAGCTGCGCGGCCTCGTGAATGCGCCCAGCGTTATACGCCTGGAACGCCTCATCAATCAGATCCGCGGCGGACATCTCAGGGCGCAACGGGCGTGGCAGGATACGCGCGCCACGCAGGTAGTCCTCGGCCCGCGGGGCGTCGTCCCCCTCCGCATCCGATGCGTCATGCTCACTGGCCGGTGGTTCGTGATGCGGACGATGGGGCATTACACTCTCGCTCTCCAACGACTCGCCGCCGTTCGACACTGCCAACGGGGCCGTGCCCCAGGCACCGTGTCGGCTGGCGAGTCACCATCAGCGTAGAGTATACCACCGCGTGGCTGGCGAGCAGGAGGGCACTCTTCTATCCCGTGTGGTGGCATCGGTGATGGAGCGCCAAGCGCCCTCCCGCGAGAGGCCCAGCCGCGCTGGCCCATTTCTGTAACACGCGCCAGGCTTTGGGCAAAGGTTACGGGTGCGCGGCGTCCCCATAGTCGTCATCACCCGCCGCTCGGCACGACGGCGGCTGCCAGCTCCCCAACTCAGCCACCAGAGGAAAGCCGCTCGTCTCGCGGATGGTGTCGCTGATGTCCTCTTCGTGGCGCTCACTCGCGACCTGAGCGGACTCAAACGCCGCGACATCGCTTGGCGGCTCCAACGCGCGCAGCCGGGGGCGCGTCGTCACACCAGCACCTTGTCGTATAGCACCCTCGGCGTCATGGGGCACGAGCCGTGCGACATACTCCGGCGGATCCAGCTCCCAGGCGCTCTCAACCACATCGCAACCGAGACCACTGGGCGCATTCTCTGGCTCGACGATGGCCAGCGCCGGCATAACGGCGTCACGCTTGCGACGGCGCGCGTGGTGGGCAGTGCTGGAAGCATCCGACTCCGACGCCTGCCACTCATCAAGCGTCGTCGTCGCGGCGAAGCCCGCGGCAACAGCGCAAGCGCGCAGATAGGCATCGCCCCCGACAATCGTGGCTTGCTTGCGCAGCGTGTGGGCACGCGCCACCAGCCCCGCCAACACCCCGACATCAGCGATGCGCGTGTGCTGACCCAGCGGGAAGACCAACGCCACACGCCGCGCCGGCGTGAGGACGAGCGCCGCTCCCACTCGCGA
>JADMIN010000582.1 GCA_015478575.1 Ktedonobacterales bacterium
GCCCCTGCGCCACAGCGCCCCTGCGCTACAACCCAACCTGGAAGCGCCTCCTTGCGCCATATGGCCACCAAGTGATACGGTGGAGCAAGGCCTACGCCGCACTCCGCCCACACGAGGAGAACAGCGCCGCATGATTGATCCTGAGCGTGAGCGTGGTCCAGCACCCGAAGCGCCCACAGCGCGCGATGCTCACCAGTCACGTCCCGCCGAGCCAGCGCGGCGACCGCTGCCGGGGCCGGGCTATGCGCCGCGCCCCGCCGCCGCGCGCTTCGCCGCCGCGGTGCGGGGGCCGCTGCTGGGCTTGTGCGTCAATCTCGTGTTGGTAGTCGTCAAGGCCTTTGGCGGCGTGCTCTCTGGGTCGGCGGCGCTGCTGGCGGACGCCGGTCACTCTGGGGCGGATGTCGCCAACAATGTGCTGGTGCTGGCCTCGCTGCTCTACTCGCGCCGTCCCGCCGATGAGACGCATCCCTATGGCCATGACCGTGCCGAGGTGCTGGCCGCCATCGGCTCGGCCTATCTGCTGGGCGGCGCCGGCATCTTCTTCGGCTGGGATTCGATCCACAAGCTGATCGTGGGCACGCCAACGCCCAAGCCGCTGGCGCTGTGGATCGCCCTGGGCACGCTCGCCGTCAAGTTGGTCATCGTGCGCGTGGAGATGGCGATCGCGCGTGACGTGGCCTCGCAGGCCGTGCTGGCCGATGCGCGCGACAACCTCGCCGATGTGCTCAGCTCGGTCGCCGTCATCATTGGCGTGCTCGGCGCGCGACTAGGAGTCATCTGGCTGGATGGCGCCGCTGGACTGGCCATCGCACTGCTCATTCTCGTGACGGCGGCGCGAATCGCCGTGACGGCGGGCAACGAGCTGCTAGAGCCGAACCTCAGCGAGGCGCTCTTGGGCCGTGTGCGTCAAGCGGCGGGGCAGGTGCCAGGCGTACGCTCGGTGACGGCGGTGACCGGTCGGGCACATGGCAGCGATATGCTGGTCGAACTGAGCGTCGAGGTGGATCCGCGCCTCGAGGTGGCCCATGGCGCCGCCATCGCCGATCACGTGCGAGAGGCGATATATGACGCCGTACCGGAGGTCGGCGACGCGATGGTGGAACTGAACACCGACCATGTGACGCGCTTGCGTGGGCGTCTGTGCTAGAGGGTCTTCACCCCCAGCCCCCGCATCGGCGGACCAAGATGAAGGCTGGCATTCCCCCAGCCCGTGCTGAAGAGCGTGGCCGCTGAAGAGAGCGGCTTTGGAGGTGCTGCCGATGACGTTCGATCTAGCCGCGGTGCGAGCCGCCGTGCGCGATGCTGGCGTGGATGGGTGGCTGTTCCATGACTTTCGCCGCTCGAATGCCATCGCGCATACCGTGCTGGGACTCTCCCCCCACGCCCTCTTTTCGCGCCGCTGGTGCTACTACCTCCCGGCGCGAGGCGAGCCATCGGCGCTGGTGAGCGCGGTCGAGTCGCATGTGCTCGCCGACCTGCCTGGTCGCCGCTACGTCTATCGCACCTGGCAAGAGTATCAGTCCTTGCTCGGCCAGATGCTTGCCGGGGCACAGCGCGTGGCGATGGAGTACGTGCCCAACGACGCCATCCCCTACGTCTCCAAGGTAGATGCGGGCACGGTCGAGTTGGTGCGTTCACTCGGCCCGGAGGTCGTCTCCTCAGCGGATTTCGCCCAGCGCTTCGAGGCTGTGCTGACCCCCGCGCAGATCGAGTCACACCGTGAGGCGGGGCGGGCGTTGCTGCGCGCGCGCGACGCCGTCGTGGCCTGGCTGCGCGAGCGCCTGCGGGCGGATGCTCCCCTCACCGAGTACGACGTGCGGGAGCGGTTCGCCCAGGAGATGCGCACCCTGGGGCTGGAGGTGCCGGAAGACGATAAGCCCCTGGTGGCCGTCAACGGCAACGCGGGCAATCCCCACTACAGCCCGACGGCGGAGCGCCACGCGCCGGTGCGTCGGGGCGACCTGCTGCTGCTGGACTTCAGCGCGCGACTGCCCGGCGCGGAGAGCGTCTTCGCTGATTACACATGGATGTACTTCCTCGATGCGCGCGTGCCAGAGCGCGTGGCCACGCTCTTCGCCATCATCCGCGATGCGCGCGATCACGGCATCGCGCTGCTGCGCCAGCGCTTCGAGGCGAGCGAGCGGGTGGAAGGCCGCGAGGTGGATGACGCTGTGCGCGCCTTCATAACCCAAGCGGGTTACGGCGACGCCTTTGTGCATCGCACCGGCCACAACATCAGCACGGCCATCCACGGGAGCGGCGCCCACCTAGACAACCTCGAGACGCACGACACGCGCCCGCTGCTCGCCAACACCTGCACC
>JADMIN010000008.1 GCA_015478575.1 Ktedonobacterales bacterium
GCCTGGGCTTCGTCCACCGTGACATCAAGCCAGAAAACCTACTCGTTGACCAATGGAACCGCGTGAAACTGCTGGATTTCGGCTTGGCGCGCATCGAAGGCGTACGCAGCATCACACAGGCGGGCACCGTTGTAGGCAGCCTCTACTATGTCTCGCCAGAACAACTGCTCGGCCAGAAGGTGGACGGGCGGACCGATGTCTATGCACTCGGCGTCAGCATGTATGAGATGCTGACGGGCCAGCGTCCCTATGTCGGGCAGACGCTGACGGAGATGAGCGATGCCATCCTCGCGGCGGTGGCCGTGGCGCCTAGCCAGATCGAGCCGTCCGTGCCCCCGGAGCTAGAGCGCATCATCGCGCGGGCGATGGCTCGCGGCCTAGAGCAGCGCTACCATAGCGCGGGCGAGCTGTATACGGACCTGCGCGCGCTCCAAGCGGCCCTCACGGCCTCCACCCAGTTCCAACCTCCCCAGCGGACGCAGCCACAAACCGCCCCCACACCACCGGCCACCGCCGAGCGCGGCACACCTTCCACCGTCTATGGCGTGCCCCCACCTCGGCGCGGCGCCACCCCCGCGCGCCCGCCGCGCGCCACGCTACGCCCCATGTCGCTGGAGCCAGTACCGGCGGAGCAGCGCGACAATCACCTCGCCTACCAGCCGCCGCCGCGTGACCCGCGCACCTAACCCCCGGCCCCGTCCCTTGGTGACGGCATTCCGCCTAGAGACTGGCGTGGGCAATCGTCCCGAAGTATACTGTAGAGGATGGTGACCGGCTTTCGTGCATAGAGTGTTTTATGTAAATGCCGGCGCGAGAGAAGCAGGAGCGGGACCTATGGCGGAAACAACCGAGCGCGGGCGAGCGAAGGGCAAAGTGGCGAGCGCCGCGAAAGCGACGACGAGTACCAAGGCGGTGACGAGTACGAAGGCGACGATGAGTCCAAAGGCGACGAGCACCCCCAAGGCGACCAGTACCGCGAGCGGCGCGGCCATGTCCGGCGCCAAAGCGGTAGGCCAGTTTGCCGGTGGCGTGCGCCAGCGGATGGCCATGGCGCTCATGCCGCGCCCCGAACAGACGGGGACGGGCGCGCGGCCTCGTGGCGGCATGATGCGCATGATGCTTGGCATGCTGGTCTTCCTGCTCGCCGCTGAGGTCCTCGGCCCGGCGCTCTCGCTCGTTGATATCAAGTTCGGCTTGCGCCTAGAGCGCATCGTGATTCTGCCGAAGAGTGTGCCGCTCTTTGGCGGCATGACCGCGCTGTTACTGGCCTATTTCCTGGTCATCATCGGCCTCTGGTTCGCCCTGATGCGCTTCAATATCATTCCCCGCGATCCCTTCGGCGTCAAGACGCAGCGTAACGCCGAGCGTGCCCGGCGCACTCAGGCGATTTCCGTACGCCAGGGGCCAGCGCGCACACGGGCGGAGCGCCGCCATAACGCCATCACGACCGCCGCGAAGTCCACCCCCAGCGTGCGCCGACCCGTCGCCGTGGCGCGAGTGGCGACATCCCCCAGCACGCATGACGACGCCTACGAGCAGGCCCGCGCCGCTGAGCGCGCGCGCCGCCGCCGTGCCGCCCGTCGCTAATGCGCCGCGCGCGTGGTCTCGCGGTCAGGTAGCAAACACAGACGCCGTGGAAGCCAGGCAATCCACTTGCCAGGCCTTCACGGCGCTCATCGTGGCGTGACCCTCACGCGCGGCCCCTCATCCCCAGCCAGACTGACATGCGCCTGGTGAGAGGCCAGCGCGGCGAGAAAGCGGGAGGTCCGCCACGTGCGCTGCCAGGTCCAGTGCCCACGCCTCGGCTGGAGTGGGAAACCGCATCGCCCGACCCTCCACCAGGCCGCGCCTACACGTCCAAGTTCTTCACCTGGCGGGCATGCGCCTCGATGAAGCGGCGGCGTGGGGCCACGTCGTCACCCATGAGCATCGAGAACGTCTCATTGGCCTTGATGGCATCCTCGATCGTCACCTGAAGGACCGTGCGCGTCGCGGGATTCATCGTCGTCTCCCACAACTCCTCCGGGTCCATCTCGCCCAGACCTTTGTAGCGGTTCACCGCCGCGTTCTTGTTCCCCAACTTCGCCAGCGCCTCGTCGCGTTCCTGATCGCTATAGACGTACTGGCGACTCTTGCCCGCCTGAATGCGATACAGCGGCGGCTGCGCGATATAGAGGTGGCCGTTGGTGATCAGTTGCTCCATATGCCGATAGAAGAACGTCAGCAGCAGCGTGCGAATATGGCTGCCATCCACATCGGCGTCGGTCATCAGGATGATGCGCCAGTAGCGGAGCTTCTCCGGCGTGAAGGACTCGCCGATGCCCGTGCCCAGCGCCGTGATGATATTCTTGATCTCCTCACTGGCCAGCATGCGGTCCAGCCGGGCACGCTCAACATTGAGGATCTTGCCGCGCAGGGGCAAGATCGCCTGGAAGTGACGGTCCCGGCCCTGCTTCGCGCTCCCGCCCGCCGAGTCACCCTCAACGAGATACACCTCACAGCGCTGCGGCACGCGCTCAGAGCAATCGGCAAGCTTGCCAGGCAGCGTCGTATCCAGCGCATCTTTCCGCCGTACCAGTTCACGCGCGCGCCGCGCGGCGTCGCGCGCGCGCGCCGAGTTCAGGCATTTCTCGATGATGCGCCGCGCCTCGGAAGGGGTCTCCTCCAGATATTTGGCCAGCGCCTCAGCGACGGCATTCTCGACCTGCGTGCGCACCTCAGCGTTGTTGAGCTTGCCCTTCGTCTGCCCCTCGAACTGCGCCTCCGGCAGTTTGACGCTGATGGCCGCCGTCAAGCCTTCGCGCACATCATCGCCCGTCAGATTTGGGTCAGCATCCTTGAGTTGACCGGCCTTGCGACCATACTCGTTGAGGGTGCGTGTCAGCGCTGAACGGAAGCCAGTCACATGCGAGCCGCCATCCACCGTATTGATGCCGTTGGCGAAGGAGAAGACCGTCTCGCTGTAGAGGTCGTTGTATTGCAGCGCCACCTCGACCAGGGTGCGGTCCATCTGGCGCTCGATATGCACCGGGCGCGCCATCACAACGTTGCGATTCTTATTCAGATGCCGCACAAACGACTTGAGGCCACCATCGAAGTAGAAGGTGCAATCCTGCTCTTGGCCAAGCCGCTCGTCAATGACTTTGATCGTCAGCCCGCGGTTGAGATAGGCCATCTCGCGGAAGCGCTGCGCCAGGGTCTCGAAATGAAAATCCCCCGTCTCCATGATGCTCCGGTCCGGCTGAAAGGTCGTCTTCGTGCCAGTACCGCTGGCCACGCCCACGACACGCGCGGGGGCCACGGGGAGGCCCTTGCGGAACTCCTGCATATGCAGCTTGCCATCGCGTCGCACCTCGACACGGCAATAGGACGAGAGCGCGTTCACCGCGGAAACGCCGACACCATGCAGCCCGCTCGATCCCTGCTTGTAGCCCTCACCACCGAATTTGCCACCGGCATGCAGCGTCGTCATCACCACTTCGAGCGTTGAGAGCTGTGGGCGCTTGGGATGTGGCTCGACAGGGATGCCGCGCCCATTATCCTCCACCGATGCCGAACCGTCCGCATAGAGGAAAATGGTGATGCGGTCGCATATGCCCGCCATCGCCTCATCCACACTGTTATCCACCACTTCATAGATGAGTTGGTGCAAACCGCGAATATCCGTACTGCCGATATACATACCGGGGCGGATGCGCACCGGTTCGAGACCCTCAAGAATCTCAATATCTTTCGCGGTATAGTCACTCTTCGTAGCGTTTGTTACCGTCGCCATAGTGTCTTCTCTACCTCCTTAGGCTGCGCTCCGGCACTCGCCACATCGCGCGATCAGCCACGCGCACCGGCACGCGGACAGCAGCGAGGGAAATCCGGAGGGAGCGGCACATCGTGTGTGCGCTGAACGATCATCGGCGGCGGCTCGGCCAACGCGCCCGCTCGGCCACCGGATAGATTCCCGGCGACTGGAGCAACTGAATTGGGCAGGTTGGGTGGAGCAAGGGGCGCTGGGATGTGTCCGCGAAAGGCCGCCTTTGTTCAACTTCACGCTCCTGATCAGGCAGGATGACTGACACGGCACGCGTGCCGCTCCACCTCTTTATAGTACCACATATGACCCCGAACCGGTAGGTGGACAGTACTCCTAGAAGCCGCTTCCCAAGCGGCATGAGTGTTTTCTGGCTGCCTGCCCATCGCGACGCCAAAGCGGCTCTGGCGACCTCTTCCCTAGCGCCGTGCCAAAAGCGGCAATTGACCCTCCACCATACGCCTCCTTGCGCATGCCGCACTCACCCCTCCAACTCACGTACCAGCGCCTCTGGCTGTGTCACCGGCAGCCGACAGACAAAGCCCTGGCAGACATACGCCGCTGGCTGCCCCGCCAGCAGACTCCGGCCCGCGAGCAGCGGCACGACCGTGGCGGCCCGCGCGTCATCGGGCGCCGCCTGCGCCAAGGCCAGGCGCGGCAGATAGCGGCTGTTGATGGCCCGCCGCAATGCTCCCGTCGCCGCATGCTCCGGCGCGCCTATCAGCGCCACCTCATAGAAGGGACCAACGAAATCGTCCAGCGCGCAGAGCAAGTGCCCAAAAGCGAGCGGCTGTTGCGCCATCGCCGGCACCAGCGGCACGAGAATCCTGGCGGCCACGTCGCGGTAGCGCCCCTCGCCCGTGAAAGCGGCCAGCCGCACCAGCGCCTCCGTGGCCAGACTCATGCCCGATGGCGTGGCGCCGTCGGCCAGCTCGCGCGGGCGCCCGATCAGCCGCTCGTGGTCAGCGGCGGTATCGAAGAACGCACCCGCCGCCTCATCCCAGAAGCGCGCCAGCATCTCCTCGGCGCGCGCGCGCGCATCCCCGAAGAAACTGGCCTCCCCCGTCGCCTCGTAGGTACTGAGCAAGCCATTGACCAGTGCGGCATAATCCTCCAGATAGGCATCGAGCCGCGCCTGCCCCTGTCGCCAGCTCCGACGCAAGCGCCCATCCACCAGCATGCGCTCACGAAGAAAGACCGCGTTGGCCACCGCGGCCTGGCGATAGTCTTCGCGGTCGAGGATGCGCCCCGCCTCAGCCATCGCGCGCTGCATCAGACCATTCCACGCCGCCAGCACCTTATCATCGCGCCCCGGCCAGACACGCCGCGCGCGCACCGCATAGAGCCGCTCGCGCGCACGGGCAACCGCCTCGCGCACCCGCTCCTCGCTCAACCCCAGCGCCGCGGCCACGCGCTCGACCGGCTCAGCGAGATGCGGGATGTTCCTCCCTTCAAAGTTCCCCCCCGCGCTGACGCCCCAGATCCGTTCGAGGATGGCCATATCCTCAGCCCCCAGCGCGTCTCGCATCTCCGCCGCCGACCACAGATAGAACCGGCCTTCCTCCCCCTCGCTGTCGGCATCCTGGGTCGAATAGAACCCGCCGCCCGGATCGGTCATCTCGCGCAACACATAGTCCAGAATCTCCTCGCAGACACGGCGGTACCCCGCCTCACCCGTGAGCTGCCAGGCGGCGATATACACCGGCGCGAGCAGGGCATTATCATAGAGCATCTTCTCGAAGTGCGGTACGAGCCAGATGGCATCAGTCGCATAGCGGTGGAAGCCGCCCCCCACCTGATCATAGATGCCGCCCCCAGCCATCTTTTCCAGCGTGAGCCGCACCAGCGGCAGCACGCGCGCGCTCACGCTCCCTGGCGCGGGCGCGGCACCCCTGGCCACCCCTTCGCGCGCGAGCACGCGCAGCAGAAAGGCCAGATTCATCGGATGCGGGAACTTAGGCGCGCGCATCAGCCCGCCATTGACTGGATCGAAGGAAGCCAGGTGGCGTTCCGCCGCGTGGAGCAGCTCCCGCGGGTCCACCTCGGTCGCCGTGGGGAGCGAACCCCCAGAGGCCGCTAGCGGCGCCTCGCCGCGCGCGCGGTAGAAGTCACGGAACGCCTGGGCCTGACGCTCCACCTCACCGCGCTGGGTACCATACGCCTCAGCCACGCCACGTAGCACCTCAGCGAACGCTGGCATGCCATGCCGCCGCACCGGCGGAAAGTACGTCCCGCCAGCGAAGGGCGCCGCGTCAGGCGTGAGGAAGACCGTCATCGGCCAGCCACCATTCCCACCGTTCAGCGCCTGCACGGCATCCATATAGAGCGCGTCAATATCGGGCCGCTCCTCACGGTCCACCTTGATATTGATGAAGAGCGCATTCATCAGCGCCGCCGTCTCCGCGTTCTCGAAGCTCTCGTGCGCCATGACATGGCACCAGTGACAGGACGAATAGCCCACACTCAGGAGCAGCGGCCGATCAAGTGCCTGTGCGCGCTCGAACGCCTCCGGCCCCCACGGATACCACTCCACAGGGTTGTGCGCGTGCTGAAGCAGATACGGACTGGTCTCGTGGATGAGCCGATTCGTCTGCTGGGGAATGGGTGCTGACGACTCCTCGCCTGGCGACTCCTCGCCCATCGTGCGGCCTCCTGCTCGATACCCTCTGGATACCCTCGGTGCGCGTCATGCGACACCCACCCACGCCACCAACTGTTTATCTGTTTATAGTATATGCCCATCGCGCATGCGGATGATACGATCAGCGCGCGCACCAATATCCGCGGCGTGGGTGACCAGCACGAAAGTCTGCCCCCGGCCGCGGTTCAACTCGACGAAGAGACTCATGATCTCATCCGCCGCCTCGCTATCCAGGTTGCCAGTCGGCTCGTCGGCCCAGATGATGGCCGGGTCATTGATGAGCGCGCGCGCGATGGCCACACGCTGGCGCTGCCCACCAGAAAGCTCAGCCGGGCGGTGGCGCGCGCGCCGCGCCAGCCCGACCAGCGCCAGCATCGCCCGCGCGCGGTCCCTGGCTTGGCGCGCGGGCGTGCCCAGCACCAGCAGCGGCAGTTCCACATTCTCGACCGCGTTCAGCACGGGCAACAGGTTGAAGTTCTGGAAGACAAAGCCCATCGCCCGCGCCCGGAAGTCCGCCCGCCGCGCATCGTTGAGCGTGGCGAGATCCGTGCCCGCGATCTCGACGCGCCCACAATCCACCGTATCCAGGCCCGCCAGGCAGTTGAGCAACGTCGTCTTGCCCGAGCCACTTTGGCCCATGATGGCCAGCATCTCCCCGCGCGCCACCGTAAGCTCGATCTCCTCCAGCGCCGTCACCGCGATACCGCGCGTCCGGTACGTCTTGCAGACGCCGACGGCGCGCACGATGGGCCGCTCCGGCTCCCCACCCGGCGCGCCGTCTGGGATGTCCGGCGTATGCGATACCTGCTCGTGAAGAGCGGTCACGTCTCCCTCCTCAGCTTCCATCCTATACCTGCTCGCTCGGCTGCTCCCGACGGCTGCTCCCGACGGCCCATCACTCATAGCGCAGCGCATCCGCGGGCGCGACCCGCCCCGCCTGCCAGGCGGGCAAGAGCGCCGCCACCAGCGACGCCAACAACGCCGCCCCACTGATTGCCGCAAGCTCTGTCCGCGGCAGAATCAGCGTCAAGCCCGTCTGGAACTGCTGGAAGAAGCCCACGGCAAAGGCGTTGCGGCACAGCACAATACCAAGCACCAGGCCCAGCCCCGTCCCCAGACCACCGATGAGCAGCGCCTCCACCACGAAGAGCAGCGCGATATGCAGGCGATGGAAGCCGAGCGCGCGCAGCATGCCGATCTGCTGGCGCCGTTCCACCACCGCGCGCGAGCCAATCACGATGAGCGCCGCCATGCCGATCAGCAGGGTGATGCCCACCAGGCCCAACAGGATGCGGCTGATGAAGAGGCGCGGGCCGTTGACATCCACTAGAATATCCTGAATCACCGTCGTCTCGAAGCCGTTCTCCAGCAGCGCCGAGCCAATAGTATAGGCCGCGGTATGGGCGTCGGCGCCAGGCCGCAGCGCGAAATAGTAGTATTCATTGCCGAATGGGGCTAGCCCCTGCTCGATCGGCGCGAAGGTTTCGGGCGAGCCAAAAAGACCACGACGTAACCCATAGGGATTGGCCACCAGCCCGATGACCGTAACGCGCGTCACCGCTCCCCCGCGCAGATCACCGATCCAGAGCGGCGTCTGGCCGATGCGTCCGGGGTCAGCGGCGACGTAGCGCAGGCGCAGGGTAAATTGATCGAGCTTATCCTGGTCGCTCGCCACCGCCGCGAAGTCAGAGAGTAACCCCAACTGCGTCTGCGGCGCGATGTTCTGCCCGCGCTGGGTGATGATACTGGAAATCTGCGGCAAGCCAGAGAGGATGGGCGGCCCGATGTATTGAGCCGCCGTGGCGGGCGGCGGCAGTCGCACACCAAGCGTCGCCGCGTCCTCTGAGCTGAGCGCGCCAATGTCAATCACCACGTCCCCTGGCTGATCACGCACCGCCGCCCACACATCGGCGTCGCTCGCGAACCCCGGCGCGCGCGCGATCAGCGAGAACCCGGTGCCATCCAAGAACGCGCCTTGCATCTCCGCCGCTGGATAGAGACTCCACCGCGCGTTCAACGTTCCCGGCTGAATCACGCCAATGGGCACGGGCCGGGCCGCGCTCGCCGCCTCCAGTCCGCCACCAGCCGCGGATACGGCCTTTCGCAGCGTCTCCCGCACCTGCTGGGGCGTATCGCTGGGCGTGAAGAGCGACTGGCCGATGATGTCATAGCCAGTGGCCTGCGCTGGCAGATCCGCGCTCAGGCTCGTCGTCGATGCGGTCACGCTCGCCATCACGACCATCGTGAAGCAGATCAGCGAAAAGAGCGCCAGACCTATCCCCGTGCGGAAGCGCTGCGACGCCGGATAGACCAGCGCCACCGCCGCGACCGGACGCAGCCGACGCAGGCGCGCCAATGCCCACGTAACCGGCGCGAAGAGCAGAGCGAGGCTGGGCACGATGGCCAGCACCGCGCCAAAGACCATCATCACGCCAGCCACAAAGAGCACATCAATATCGCCCGCGAACCGCGGCAGCCCCAGGCCACGCAGCACATCGAACGGCAGCGCCCAATAGAGGGCCAGCCCCCCGCCGATGAGCAGCGCGCTGATCCGGTCCACCGTCGCCGTCGCGCGATTCACCAGGCGCAGGCCGCGAGCCGGCTCCTGGCGGCGGGCACGGCGCGCGACCAGACCCAGAGCGAGCCAGCGCAGCACCAGCACCACACCCACCAGCACACCCGTGAGGCCGATGGAGAGCGCCAGCACGTTATACTGACCGATCGCCCAATAGGCCAGCCACGCCCCCAACACCAGCGGCGCCAGCCCGCGTGTCACGAGCGCCTGCCCCACGCCAGACCAGGCGGCGAGCGCGGCGCGTGGCTCCTGACGCACCCGCCTAGCGGCACGCACCGCCCGCGGCAGCAGTCGCCAGAGCGGCTGCGCCATCGTGGGCGGCTCTGGCAGATCGCGCAACGCGGTGGCGATCGTCATGCGGCTCACGACCCAGGCCGCCAGCGTAATCGTCGCCAACGTCACCAGCAGACCAAGGCAGAAGCCCGCGATCAGACTGCCAGGATCGAACTCCACCCGCAGCGGGAAGCCGAGCCGCGCCACCGTGGGCGCGACCAGCACGATGATGGCACCCCCCAGCAGCAATCCCGCGAGCGTGCCCAGCGCCGCCGCCACCAGATCATACGTCGCCCCCTCGAAGAGCAGCGCCCAAACCACCTGCCCCCGCCGCATGCCCAACGCCCGCGCCACACCCAACTCAGCCCGCCGCTCCGCCGCCAAGAGCACAAAGATCAGAAAGATCAGCAGCAGACCGATGGAGAGCGAGAAAAGGGTAAAGAGCAACAGGATGCGCCCAAAGGTCTCCTGCGCCGCCAGGGCAAAGTGAATGCCGTTCTGCTTGACCTTCTCCACCCGCAGAAAGTTTGGCAGATGACCACTCAGGCGCTCTGCGATCGCGTTACTATAGCGCACGCCGCTGATGCCATCGCCCGTATTGGCGATGTAGATATGATTGAGTGCCCCCGCTTGCCCCGCACGCTGGCGCAAGGCCTCAAGCGAAGCGATGAGCGCCGGCCTGTCGCCGAGTGGCCCGCCCTCCACAATGTCGCGGACCACGAATGGCGCCCGTTGCCCCGGCCAGTAGCTCGAATAGAGCGAGATGGCATCGCCCACATGCGCGCCCAGCAGCACGGCCACGCTGCGATTGAGGTAGATGTCGCTCATGCCCAGCGCCTGGATGGGCGTCGGCGCGCCAGAAGACAGCGAGCGCAAATCCCCCAGCGGACCAGCCGCATCGGGCATGATGCCGATGCCAAGCACGCCGCCGCGTACCGCGCGCACGCTATCATCCGCCATTAACAGGTCAGGCACCGTAAAGGCCGGCGCGATGCCAGCGACCTGCGTATCCCCCGCCAGCGCGAGCTGTGTCACCACTCCATACGCATCCGGATACACCCCCAGCGGACCCTGCCCACCCACGATATCCTCATCCAGCCGACCGAGATTGAAGACCGCCACATTCTTGACCGCGAGAACGATGGTCGCGTCAATCGCGATAGCGGTGGAAACAAAGGTCGTCGCGAGCATCAGCCCAAAGACGATCAGCAGTGTACGTCCCGGTCGCCGGGGCACGTTGCGCAGGCCGATGCGGAGCAAATACGGCGCGCGCAGAGCACGCCACACGAACGGCAGCAGAGCGAGCGCCGTGGCGACCACCAGCGGTGTGGCCAGATCCCCCAACGAGAACTCGAAGATCGTATTCATCGCGCCTCTTCATCGCGCCTCTCATCGCGCCGCCGCGACCGCGCTAGCCCCGTAGATCAGGCCGGATCGCGTCCGCGAAGAGCTGCGCCAGACGTGCCGCTCCCACCACCGAAGGGTGCAGCCCATCAGCGCTAATGTATGCTGGGTGCGTCGTCTGATCGGCCCACGTAGCATAGAGATTGACGAGCCGCACGCCTTCCTCCGCCGCCAGCGCCTCCAGCCCGCCATTGAAGTCCAGAATCTGGCCACGCAATTTCGCCAGGTCGTCATGCGCGAAGTAGGGCAGCAGCGTCAAATCGGGGAGATTGCCCAGATAGATCCGCGCGTTGGTAGTCGCGCGCAACGTGGCGAGCAGTGACCGCATCTTCTGGAGTGAGGTAGCGAGCGGAATACCATCGATCACGTCGTTGATTCCCAGAAAAATCGTCACCACGCCTGGGCGCGCGTCCAGCGCCACCGGCACCTCATCGCGCAACGCCTCATCGGTCGTCGCGCCAGGAATCCCCAGGTTGATGAGATGCACGGAAGAGCCAAGCTGGCTGGCCAGCACCGTCGGCCACGACTGGCGCGCGGGGTCATCGGTGCCCACCCCAAAGGCATCTGACGCACCGATCGCTACATACGTGAGCGCTGAGACGGGCAGCAGCGGCTGCTCCGTCCGCGTCGGTGGAGGAGCCTGTGGTTGCCCCACCGATTGGCCACCTGGCCCACAGGCGGCCAGCGGCAGCGTCGCCAGCAGCAGCGCCGCCAGCGGCAAGGCGCCCCAGAAGAGATGCCGCATCTCCCCTGATGCCCGTCGCCTGCCGCGCCGCCCGTGCTCGCCCATCCTGACGTCTCCTCGCGCGCTCGCCATGACACGCGCTCTCTTGGATGGACGCAAAACGCGGGCCAATCACACCAGACAGGCAGCGCATGATACGCGGGAAACGGCACGGCGCGGCATCTACTCCGTGGCGCTCTCCTGCGCCTGCCAGCCATTGGCGGTGAACGTCGTCAACGTTTGCTGGTCGCTAGGCACGTACGTGACGATGGAATAAACCGAGGCGCCCGTGAAGACCGTCACGGTCGTGCGCAAGGTAAGCGCGCCCAGACGGCTGTGGCGCATCTGAAAGACAAAGCTCTGCGCTGGCCCCATACCTGGATCAGAAGAATCCGCGATGCGACGGAAATCAGGCAGCGTCCGCAGCGAGCGCCAGAGCGTACGGTATTCTGGCAGGTACGTGAGACTGCGCGTATTGTATTTGAAGTCAGCCAGCAGGCGCCGCGCCAGCTCCTCCCACGGGCGGAAGCGCGCGCGATAAGCCGGATCGAACACGACGGCGAGCAAGTTCTGGCTGTGCTGCGCCAGCTCACCAGGCGCCATCTCAAAGAGCCGCACCGCCGCTGGGTTCCAGGCACTCACCTGCCACAGACGATCCAGGCTGTGCGCGGGAAAGGCGTTATTGTGTACGAGGAGCGCCGCGAGCTCCCGCTGGTCGAGCAGGTCCATGCCCTCCGCTTCATCTTCGAGGTACTCACCAGTCAGTCGCGTAAAAGCCCGCATCAAACCCTGCCGCTCTTCCCCCCGCACCTCCAGCGCACGCAAGAGCGCGCGCGCCACGCGCACCGATGGCGCCGTGCGCTGGCCGCTCTCCAGGTGATAGATGTACGTGCGCGAAAGGCGGGCGGCGCGTGCCAGTTGGCCCTGCGAAAGCCCACGCGCGCGACGGAAGTCGGCGACCAACTGGCCAAACCCCTCACTGGCGCGCCCCTCACTGGCGCGCGCGGTGGCCTGCCCCGGCAGGTGGGAGGGCGTAGGAGATGATGACATCAGGCGGCTCCTCTTCATGACGGCGCCAGGCGCCAAGCGGTCGAATGAGACGTTAGCCAGTACCCCAGTATACCCTATCCGAGCGTTAACTGGCTACACGACATGGCACACGACCAGCGGATATAATGCCCATAGTGAGGCTGCCATATGCCACTCGCGCAGGAGGGTCCGATGGATGACCATCGCCAGGCCGATCAAGAGCAAGCCGTCGAATCCCCGGCGCGCGTCGCCATCACGCGCCCCTGGCTGGCGCACTATGCCCCCGGCATCCCTCCATCCGTGCCGATACCCAACCACCCGCTGACATGGCTGCTCGATCAGGCGGTCACGCGCTATGGCGCCAACATCGCCATCGAATATTATGGGACACGCATCCCCTATGTGCGGTTGTCATCGCTTGTGGACCGCTTCGCCCGTGCGCTCCGGCATCTCGGCGTGCGGCCAGGCGACCGCGTCTCGCTCTGCCTGCCCAATGTGCCACAGTTCGTGATCGCTTTCTTTGGCGTGCTCAAGGTCGGCGCCGTCGTCGTCCCCACCAATCCCCTCTACACACCGCCCGAACTGGAGCACCAACTCAATGACGCGGGTGTCACGGTCGTCGTCATGCTCGACCAGTTCTCCTCCACCCTCGCCACGGTGCGCGAGCGCACCTCCGTGCGGCATGTCGTGCTGGCGAACGTAGCCGACTATTTCCCTCCCACGCTCGCCGTCGCCTACCGGCTGAAGGAGGCGGTGGAGCGGCGTGGCAAGCCACATCGTGAGCGCAATGTCCCGCGCGCTGACGCCCCGCTCTTGCGCTTCAAGGATCTGCTGGGGCAGGCCCACGGGCGCGAAGGCTACGAAGTCTTCGCCACACCAGAGCTGGCCGGCCCCGATGACCTGGCCGTGCTCCAGTATACCGGTGGCACGACTGGCGTCGCCAAGGGTGCCATGCTCACCCACCGCAACCTCCTCGCCAACGCGCTCCAATGCTGGTCATGGAACGAGCTGCCGCTCGGCTCCAAGCACTCCTCGCTCTGCATCGCGCCCTTCTTCCATGTCTATGGCCTAACCGTCGGCATGAATCTGACCATCCTCAACGGCTCGACACTCGTGCTCCTCCCGCGCTTTACCCTCAAAGAAACGCTCAAAGCCATTCAGCGCTACAAGCCCGATCTCTTCCCCGGTGTGCCGACGCTCTATCTGGCGCTGGCGCGCGCGGTGGAGCAGAGCCACCAAGACCTCAGCTCCATCAAGATCTGCATCAGCGGCTCAGCGCCCCTGCCACTGGAGGTGCAGCAGCGCTTTGAGCGCGTCTCAGGCGCGCGGGTGGTCGAAGGCTACGGGCTGACCGAAGCCTCGCCCGTGACGCACTGCAATCCTGTCTATGGCGAGCGGCGCATCGGCACGATCGGCCTGCCATTGCCAGGCACCGACGCCGCCATCATTGACCCTGAGACCTGGCGCTTCCTCCCACCTGGCGAGCAAGGCGAGATCATTGTGCGCGGGTCACAGGTGATGCGCGGCTACTGGCAGCGCCCAGACGAAACCGAGAACGTCCTACGCGATGGATGGCTGCGCACCGGCGACATCGGCCTCATGGACGACGATGGCTACTTCACCATCTCCGATCGCGCCAAAGACATCATCATCGCCAGCGGCTACAAAGTCTTCCCACGTGATGTCGAAGAGGTGCTCTATCAGCATCCCAAGGTGCTGGAGGCCACCGTCATTGGCGTCCCCGATCCCTACCGTGGTGAGACCGTGCGCGCCTACATCGTCCCGCGGCCCGGCGAGGCGCTGACCGCGGAGGAGTTGACCACCTTCTGCCAAGAGCGCCTCGCCGTCTACAAGGTACCCAAGCAGTTCGTGTTCCGTGAGTCGCTGCCAAAAAGCCTGATCGGCAAGGTCTTGCGGCGCGCCCTGCGGGAAGAGGCCATCGCCGAGATGTCCACCCAGACCGCGCCGCCACCAACGGCGCGGCAACCAGAGCACGACGACCGACCATCGTAACGCATCCGCGCGCCACACCGCGCCCAGAGCAGCCGCGCGGCGCCCCGCGACCGGCCCACTCGAGTGAAGACACAGGAGACAGGCGTATGGCCATCGAGACCACGATTGAGACCGCCGCGAGCTTCCTCATGACTCCCGTCACGCGCGCGCATTTTCTGACGCCGGAGAAGTTCGACGACGAGCAAAAACAGATCCAAGAGGCCGCGGCGACATTCGTACAGCGCGAAGTGCAGCCAAAGTCCGAGGCCATTGACCAGCAGGAACCAGGCGTCATGGCCGCGCTCGTCAGGCAGGCTGGCGAGCAGGGCCTGCTGATGATTGACGTGCCAGAGGAGTATGGCGGCGCTGACCTCGGACTGGTCGTGAGCGCGCTCGTAGCGAGCCAGATGCGCCAGGCCTCCTTCGCCGTCGCGCACGGCGCCCACACCACCATCGGCACCCTGCCCATCGTCTTCTATGGCACCGACGAGCAAAAACGCGCCTATCTCCCGCGCCTGGCCACCGGCGAACTGATCGGCGCCTACGCGCTGACAGAGCCAGGCGTCGGCTCAGACGCGATGTCTATCCGCACGCGCGCCACGCTTTCCGAGGATGGCAAGCACTATATCCTCAACGGCGCCAAGCAATGGATCTCCAACGCCGGCTTCGCTGACCTGATGATCGTCTTCGCCAAGGTGGATGACACCCAACATACCGCCTTCATCGTGGAATCGGCCTGGCCTGGCATCTCGACCGGCGCGGAGGAGCGCAAGATGGGCGTCAAAGGCTCCTCGACCCGCACGGTCTACTTCGACAACGTCCACGTCCCAGTCGAGAACGTGCTCGGCGTGATCGGGAAGGGCTATAAGATCGCCTTCAATATCCTCAACATTGGCCGCCTCAAGCTCGGCGCGGGCACCACAGGCGGCGCCCGCTCCTCCCTGAATTTGGCCGCCACCTATGCCAACGAGCGCAAGGCCTTCGGACGCCCCCTGCACGGCTTCGGCATGATCAAGAAGAAGCTCGCCTACATGGCGGCCGAGGTCTACGCCGCCGAGGCGCTCGTCTACCGGACCATCGGGAACGTCGAAGAAGCCCGCGTCGCGGCGGGCGACGACCGTCAGGCGCAACTGGCCGCCATCGAGGAGTACGCCATCGAGTGCTCCATCGCCAAGATCTTCGGCTCCGAGGCCCTGGCCCTCTGCGTGGATGAAGGCGTACAAATCTTCGGTGGCTACGGCTTCATGGAAGAATATCCCATCTCGCACGCCTATCGTGACGCGCGCATCAATCGCATCTTCGAAGGCACCAACGAAGTCAACCGCTTAGTTGCCGCTGGCACCCTCTTCACCCGCGCGATGGCCAACCGCATGGCTCTCCTCACCGCGTTCCCTGGCATTGCGGATGAGGTCTCACGCGGGCACGCGCCCGACTACGCTGAGACCGAGACGCCCGCCGCGCTGCGTGAGAGCGTCAACCTCGTCGAGCGGGCCAAGCGCGCCGCCATCTATGCCACCATGAAGACCTCGATGAAGTTCATGGCCAACATGCGCGAAGAGCAAGAGTTCCTAGAGGCCGTCGCCAACCAACTCATCGGCGTCTACGCCATGGATAGCGCCGTGGGTCGCGCGCTCGACGCCGTCACGGCAGGGGGCGTGGACGCGCATACCCACGAGTTGCTGGCCCGCGTCACCGTGCTGCGCCAGTTTGCCACCACCCACGCCGCCATCGAGAGCGCGCTCTTCATGGCCTTCGAGGGCGACGAGCTGCGCGAGGAACTGGCCAAGGTGCGCCTGTATCTGGGCGACACCACGACGAACATCGTCCCCCTGCAACGCGAGCTGGCGGGCATTGTCGCTGAAAAGAGTGGCTATCCGCTCGTGTAGCACCTAGTACTCCAGGGCGACCCGCCGCGAGAACCTGAATCGCGGCAAAAACGGCAGAACCGCGCGATTGCCTCATCGGCTTGAGGCCAGCGACAAGGCGCTTCGCCCTCTCCCCGCCAAGCGTGTGGGAAAGGGGCCAGGGGGCGGCGAGGGGGGAGAGATCATGGCGGATCTTGGCGAGGTGGAGCGGCTGATGACCGAGGGCGTGCCATATAATCGCGTGCTCGGCATCCGCGTGGCCTCGATTGGCCCTGAACAGGCCGAGGTCGCCTTGCCAGCGGCACCCGAACGGCTGAACCACGTCGGCACCGTCCATGCCGCGGCACAGTTTGGGTTGGGCGAGGCAACGGCGGGCACGATGGTCGTCGCGGCCTTCAGCGACCTCTACGCCACGGGGATTGTGCCCTTGGCCGCGCAAGCGCAGATCGCCTATCTGCATCCCGCGCGCGGCGACCTGCTAGGGTCCGCCACGCTCTCCAGCGATGAGCAGCGGCGCATCCGCGTGGAGGTGGCGGAGAACGGGCGGGCACGCTTCACCATCCCCGTGCGCATCCTCGATGCGCGGGGAGCCGTCGTCTCTGAGGTGACGGTGCGGTGGGTGCTTCTCACGCCATCCAGCTAATCTCGCCCATGCGGGCGGGCCAGGGCGCCACATACGCCACACAAAGAGTAGCCGCATAAAGAGGACAAGAGGAGAAACATCCCTATGCCGGAAGCGGTTGTCGTCAGCGCCGTGCGCACGCCCATCGGGCGCGCGAATAAAGGCGCGTTGAAAGTCGTGCGCGGCGATGATCTCGCCGCCGTCGCCGTGCGGGGAGCCGTCCAGCGCGTCCCCAACTTCGATCCCCATCTGATCGAGGATGTGATCATCGGCTGCGCCTTCCCAGAGGGTGAGCAAGGCATGAACCTGGCCCGCCTCGTGACCGCCCTGGCGGGCCTCCCCGTCACCGCTGGCGGCACCACCGTCAATCGCTTCTGCGCCAGCAGCCTACAGGCCTTCAACTTCGCCGCGCAAGGGCTGATGCTAGGCAATGGTGACGTCTACATCGTTGGCGGGGTGGAGAGCATGTCGCGCGTGCCGATGGGCGGCTTCAACCCTAGTTTCAATCCAAAGCTCATCAACAATCCCGAAGGCATTGAGGTCTGTTGCGGCTTACCCAACGAGCGCACCACCGCCTTCGGTCAGTCCTATATTCCGATGGGTATGACCGCTGAGAACCTGGCGCGCAAGTATGGCATCAGCCGCGAAGAGCAAGACCGCTTCGCGCTCCGCAGCCATCAGAAGGCACTCGCCGCCATTGACGCTGGCGTGATGGCGCGCGAGATCGTGCCCGTGTCGTTGCCCGATGGCACCCTCTTCACCACCGACGAAGGGCCACGCCGCGAGACCTCGCTGGAGGCGCTGGCCAAGCTGGAGCCAGCCTTCCTCGCCGATGGCACCGTCACCGCGGGCAATAGCAGCCCGCTCAACGATGGCGCCTCCGGGGCGGTCCTGATGTCCGCGGAGAAGGCGCGCGAGTTGGGCATCGCGCCCAAGGCGCGCGTGCTCGCGATGGCGGTGGCCGGCGTGGAGCCAGAGATCATGGGCATTGGCCCCGTCTCCGCGGTGCGCAAGGCCCTCGCGCGCGCACGCCTCCAACTCGCCGATATTGATATCATCGAACTGAATGAAGCATTCGCGGTGCAGAACCTCGCCGTCATCCGCGAGCTAGGCATTGACGAGAACAAGCTGAACCCGCACGGCGGCGCCATCGCGCTCGGCCATCCGTTGGGCGATACGGGCTGTCGGCTGATCGCGACGCTCCTCAATGATCTGGAGACCGTGGGCGGGCGCCTGGGTATGGCCACGCTCTGCGTCGGTGGTGGCCAGGGCGTCGCCACGATTATCGAGCGGCTGTAGGGGGGCGCGCCATGAGCTACACCATCCAACGCGCGGCGGTGATCGGCGCGGGCATTATGGGGGCCGGCATCGCGGCGCTGCTCGCCAACGTCGGTATCCCCGTCACCCTGCTCGACATCGTGCCGCCAGAGGCCCAAGAGAGCGAGAATCGCGCCGCCCGCAACCGCATCACCCAGGGCGGGCTGGACCGCGCCATCAAGGCCAAGCCCGCCTCAGCCTTCTTCAGCCCGCGCAACGTGCGGCTGGTCACCGTCGGCAACGTCGCGGACGACTTTGAGCGGCTGCGCGAGGCCGACTGGATCGTCGAGGCGGTGATCGAAGACCTAGAGACCAAGCGCGCCCTCTACAGCCGCATCGAGGGCGTGCGCAAGTCCGACGCGCTCATCAGCTCGAATACCTCAGGGCTGCCAGCCGAGATGCTGCTGGCGGGACGCGGCGCGGACTTCCGACGCCACTTCCTCGTCACTCACTTCTTCAATCCCGTGCGCTTCCTCAAGTTGCTCGAGCTGGTGCCCGGCCCAGAGACAGACCCGGAAGTAATGCGCTACATGGGCGCATTCGCCACCGAGCGCCTGGGCAAGGGCGTCGTCTACTGCAAGGATCGCCCCAACTTCATCGGCAACCGCATCGGCTCGTATGGCTTTGCCGCGACGATCCATCGCATGGTGAACGAGGGCTACCGCATCGAGGAGGTAGACGCGCTGCTCGGGCCAGCGATGGGCCGCCCGCGCTCCGCCGCCTTCCGCACCGCCGACATCGCCGGAATTGATACCCTGCTGCATGTCGCCGATAACCTCTACGAAAACCTGCCCGATGACCC
>JADMIN010000583.1 GCA_015478575.1 Ktedonobacterales bacterium
GCCGCTCCGCTCACCGCCGCTCCGCTCACCGCCGCTCCGCTCACCGCCGCTCCGCGGGCCAGTGCCCGTGCCCGTGCCAGCGCCGGGTGCCGGGGCGGCGCGACGTACGCCGCCCCGCTCGCCACCACCACCCCGCTCGCCACCACGGCCACCGCGCTCACCGCCACGGCCACCGCGCTCACCCCGCTCGCCACCACGGCCACCGCGCTCGCCAGCGGCGGCGAAGGGTGCGGCCACGACCCGCTCGGCCCCTTCGCGGGCCTGGCGGTTGGGCAGCACGTCGCCATGATAGATCCAGACCTTGATGCCGATGCGGCCGTAGGTGGTATGTGCCTCCGTCTGGCCATAGTCAATATCGGCGCGCAGGGTCTGCAGCGGCACACTGCCCTCGACCTCTTTCTCGGTACGCGCGATCTCCGCGCCGCCGAGCCGCCCCCCCATGACGACCTTGATACCCTTGGCCCCCTGCCGCATGGATTTCTGCACCGCCTGCTTCATCGCGCGGCGGAAGCTGATACGCTTCTCCAGTTGCTCGGCGATGCTCCGCGCCACCAGGGTCGCGTCCACATCAGGATTGCGGATCTCCAGAATGCTCAGGCGCACCTTCTTCTTGGTGACCTGCTCGAGCTGCTGGCGCAGCCGCTCGACACTCTCGCCATTCTTGCCGATCACGATGCCTGGCTTGGCCGTATGGATGGAGAGCGAGATCTGCGTGCCCGCCACGCGCTCGATCTCAATGCGCGAGATGCCAGCGTTGTGCAACTGCTTGCGAATCGTCTCGCGCAGCTTGCGATCCTCCGCGAGGAGGTCCTTATAGTTCCGGCCCGCATACCAGCGTGATTCCCACCCTCTGATCACGCCGAGCCGGAATCCGATCGGATGCACTTTATGTCCCAAACGTTGCCTCCTTCGTCTTCCTAGCGCGCGCGCACGTTGGCCCGTGCGCGGCGCGTGATCTCACTGGGATCATCTGAAATGTAGACCGTGATGTGCGTGCTGCGTCGCAGGATGCGCGAGGCGCGCCCGTGTGGCCGCGCGCGAAAGCGTTTGACGGTCGTCCCCTCGTCCGCGATCGCGTTCGTCACCCACAGCTCATCTGGGTCCATGCTATAGTTGTTCTCCGCGTTCGCCGCGGCGGACGCGACGACCTTGTAAACGTCGCGCGCCGGCATGTTTGGCAGGAACTTTAAGATCGCTAGCGCCTCACTCACGCGGCGCCCCTTGATGGCGTCCGTCACGCGGCGCACTTTGCGGGACGGATGCCCCACGTTTCTGGCGATTGCCCGTGTTTGCATGCTCTCCTCCCCGCTAGCGAACGGATGTCGTCCGCTCGCTCCTGCCGCCCGCGTGTCCGCGGAAGTGGCGCGTTGGCGCGAATTCACCGAGCTTGTGCCCGACCATATTCTCGGTAACGTAGACGGGCACATGCTGCTTGCCATTATGGACCGCGATCGTCATGCCCACCATCTGGGGCAGGATCGTCGAGGCGCGCGACCACGTCTTGATCACGCGCTTCTCACCGCCCCGTGCCATCCCCTGCACCTTCTTGAGCAAGGAGGCGTGGATGTAGGGGCCTTTCTTCGTCGAACGCGACATGCTTGCCTCTCTCCGTTTCGACTACCGGCCCCTGCCGGCATTACGTCGCCGTAGGATGAACTTATCCGTACGCTTGTTGTGGCGCGTCCTGAGACCCATCGCGGGTTTGCCCCAGGGCGTCTGTGGCTGACCGCCGATAGGCGCGCGGCCCTCGCCGCCGCCATGCGGGTGGTCGACTGGGTTCATCACGGAGCCGCGCACATGTGGCCGCCGGCCCAGATAGCGGGAGCGTCCCGCTTTGCCGATCGTCACATTCTCGTGATCGAGGTTGCCCACCTGGCCGATGGTTGCCATACACGTCAGGTGAATCATGCGCTGCTCGCCAGAGGGCAGGCGCACCTGCGCATAGTCTCCCTCTTTGGCCATCAACTGGGCCGAGCCGCCCGCGCTGCGCACGATCTGGCCGCCGCGGCCGGGATGCAACTCGATGTTGTGGATGACCGTGCCCGTCGGAATGTTGCGGAGCGCGAGCGCGTTGCCGACACGAATCTCGGCGTCGGGGCCGCTCATCACGCGGTCGCCCACCTTCAGGCCATGCGGCGCCAGCATATAGCGCTTCTCGCCATCCAAGTAGTGCAGCAGCGCGATCCGGGCCGAGCGGTTCGGGTCATACTCAATCGAGAAGACCTTTGCCGGCACACCGAGCTTGTTGCGTTTGAAATCAATAATGCGGTATTGTCGCTTCACACCGCCACCACGGTGGCGCGAGGTGATGCG
>JADMIN010000584.1 GCA_015478575.1 Ktedonobacterales bacterium
ACATCGGCCCGGTCGAGGAAGACGCTG
The DNA here is from genome assembly GCA_015478575.1 of Ktedonobacterales bacterium. Lineage (GTDB taxonomy): Bacteria > Chloroflexota > Ktedonobacteria > Ktedonobacterales > JADMIN01 > JADMIN01. The sequence goes on from JADMIN010000584.1 coordinate 28, forward strand.
GCTTGATCTACCTGCGCCCAGAGACCGCTCAGGGCACCTACGTCAACTACGAGAACGTTCAGGTCAGCATGCGCAAGAAGCTCCCCTTCGGCATCGCGCAGATTGGCAAGGCGTTCCGCAACGAGATCAGCCCAGGCAATTTCACCTATCGTCTGCGCGAGTTCGAGCAGATGGAGATGCAGTTCTTCATTGACCCAGAGAGCGAGGAGCGCTGGTTCGAATACTGGCGTGACCAGCGCATGCACTGGTATCTCCACCTGGGCATGGCACGCGAGCACCTGCAATTCCATCCCCACAGCCCGGATGAGCTAGCACACTATGCCCGCGCGGCGGTGGATATCTACTATCAGTTTCCCTTCGGTTGGCGCGAGATGGAGGGCATCCACGACCGGACGGACTTCGATCTGCGTCGGCACATCGAGTTCAGCGGCAAGGATCTCAGCTACTTCGACGATGCGACAAAGCGCCGCTTTGTGCCGTTCATCGTCGAGACCGCCGCTGGCGCCGACCGGGCGACGCTGGCCTTTCTCTGCGATGCCTACGCCGAGGATGAGGTCAACGGCGAGAAGCGGGTGGTGCTGCGGCTCTCGAAGCGGCTGGCGCCAGTCAAGGTCGCCGTCATGCCCCTCTCGCGCAAGGAGGATCTGGTCGCGCTCACCCACGCGGTGCATGAGAGCCTGCGCCCACTCGGCCTGACCCAGTATGATGATACCGGCGGCAACATCGGCAAGCGCTACCGCCGTCAAGATGAGATCGGCACCCCCTACTGCGTGACGGTGGATTTCGACAGCCTGAACGATCAGCAGGTGACGATCCGCGAGCGCGACAGCATGGCGCAGCGCCGGGTGCCCATCGCCGACCTGCCAGCCATCCTCGCCGCCGACCTGGCCTAGCGGCGGCCTTGCGCATGGCGCGGCGGGCAGGGCCGCGGCGGTGCCGCGCGGGTGGCGTTCTCCTGGAAACCGGGGCGAGAAGATGAGTCTAGATGAGGCGCTGGGCATGTGGGGCGAGGCCGCGCAGGATATGGTGAGTGCTGGCCTCGCCTTCGCCGTGGGGAACTTCTATAACGTCGCGGACCTGAGCAATCAGGTGGCGGAGAAGGCGCTACAGGCAGTCTACGTGCTCAACCATGACGCCCGCGCCTCCTATGACCACAATCTGCGCGCGTTAGGCGAGCTGGCGCAGGCGCCGCCCGACCTCCTCGATGATCTCGCGACGCTCTCGACATATCATCCTTCCATGTTCTTGGCCGATCGCACGCTGGAGGAGGCCGATGACGAGGTTGCCCCAGAGACCGCTGAATACCTGATGCGGATGGCGCGCGGCGTGTTGCGCTGGGCGCGCCCACTCGTCTTGGGCGCCGCGGGGTAAGCGTCGTCACCACGGCCACCAGCCCTTACGGCCACCCCCCATCTCGCCCACCCGCCGCCGTCCAGAGTGCCCCCCTCCGTCATCTGTCCGCCCGCTTCGCCTACGCTTGGCGTCGTGCGCGCTTTCGCTCTTTGCACTCTCCCGTTCATGCCCGCCTATAATCCCAGGTGAGCGCGCGATGGATTCGTCGCGCGAACGACGCGGGCAGCGCCATGATGTGCCGTCCGCCCACACGCTAGGGAGGCGCGTGATGATCCTAGTCACTGGAGCGGCGGGGTTCGCGGGCAGCCGCATCATGGCGCGGCTGGTGCAGGAGGGCGAGCGCCCACGCGGTCTCGTGCGCGATCTGACGAAGGCGAAGGGACGCTTGCCAGAGCAGGGCATCGAGTGGGCGCAAGGCGATACCACCAAGCCGGAAACTCTAGCCGCCGCCGTGGCTGGCGTAGACACCATCATCCACACCGCCTTCATCACCGCCGACCGTAAGCAAGGCCCTGGCGCTAACTACTGGCAGACCAACGTCAACGGCACCATCCACCTGCTGGAGGCCGCGCGCACGGCCGGGGTCCGCCGCATGGTCGTGCTGGGTGGCCTCGGCACCAAGCCAGCGCGTCGCGGCTCGTATATGGAAACGCGCTACGTCGCGGATCAGCACGTCAAGCAGAGTGGGCTGGCCTGGTCATTGCTCGGCCCTTCGGTCCAATTCGGCCCCGGTGCGGCTTTCTTTAAGGGGCTGGCCGACCTCATTCGCCAAGCACCAGTCATCCCGATGGTCGGCAGTGGTGGTCGGCGCTTCCAGCCGATCTGGGTGGAAGATGTCGTCACCTGCCTGCTCAAGATGGCGCGCGAGCCGGGGCAGTACGACGGCAAGACGATCGAGGTGGGCGGCCCGACCGCCTATACC
>JADMIN010000585.1 GCA_015478575.1 Ktedonobacterales bacterium
GTAGCGGAGCACTATATGAGAGAGTCGAGCGGAATGGAAAGTGGCGAGCGCCCCAACCTTCCCAGGACGATACGACGACGAGCGCGACGGACGCGCGCCAGCAGCGCTTGGATGCCCTGCGCACGCTGAGCCAGAACCAGGCTGGTGTGCCACCTGAGACACTCTCACCTCCGGCCTCAGGCTTCGATCGCGGGCAACCCAGCGCGACGCGCGGCACCCGCATTGCCGCGCTGGTCGCCATCACGCTGGTGGTCGCGCTGGTCGCCGCGAGCACGATTGCTGGGCTGGCACCCTGGGCGCGCCGTGCGCAGTCACCGTCCTTACAGGCGATCACGGTGCGTCTGGCCCTGCGCCAGCTTTCGTGCCCGTCAGAGGCGGTATGATCGCCAGATGGCCAGACAATCACGGTGCTGGCGCGGACCAGCGTGTGTAGAGTTACGCCCTCGCCGAGCGCCGGGAACGTGATTGCCTTGTTTGACGCCAGCGGCCAACTTATACGAACGCTCGATCTCGATGCGATGGGCTTGAGCATGGCAGGGGCAGCGCCCCAAGCGCCAGTCAGCGTACAATTTGCGCAGCTCAGTTGGTCGCCCGATGCGCGCGAGTTGGCGGTCGGGTATTGGGTGCTGCGCACCTCCGGGACCCCGGCGACCAATCCGTTCCTCGTCAGTGGTGTCGCGCTGTTCCCCGCCGATGGCTCCGGGGGACGGCGTTTCGCCAGCTAGAGCCGAACTACATCGGTGTTTGGGACACCCAGAACAGGCAGAGCACTAACCAAGACACCACCAGCGCACCCCAAGCGTTGGCCTTCTCATGGACGACCGATGGGCACATCGTGTCGCGAGCCGACCAGGCGTCATCTGGGCTGGGTCCGGTGGGCGATCCGATCGGTGGACAAACATTTAGCGCATGGCAGCCTGGCATCATCACTGGTGCCAACACTGGGAGTACGCTGATAACGGATCTGTATTTTTCAGCGTCCATCTCGGCATGGTCACCGGACGGGCGCTTCGTCGCGCCATCAGTTCTGGTCACATATAGCTTGAGCGCGAGTGGGCCGAGTCTCCAGCCGCATCCGAAGGGCATCGCGACCGCCGCGTATCGCGACGCGGCGATGCGGGCCGTCGGAGTGAATCTCAAAGCGGTTCACGATCCCAACTTCACCAACATCCCACTCGCCTGGCGGCCAGATGGCCAGCGGCTGGCGGCGCTGGTGCCGAATAGCGCCTTCTCCGGGGCGTACACTCTGGGCGCCGTTCCTGGTCAGGCCGAGCAGGTGGCGATCTATGACTGCGTGACGGGACGCGAGCTGAAGCGACTGAGCACAGCTCCCGTCACCACAGCGCCTACCACTCCCTTTAGCCCTGCTGCGCTGGTCGCCAGATGGCCGTTATCTGCTGCTGCTGGACACCGCGTATGCCACGCTGACGCTCTGGGATCCCGATGCGCTGCCAAGCTAAAGCACATCGCGGCGCTCTAGGCGGAGCCGCGCGCCCCGCGGGGCTTTAGCGCCGCACCATCCGTCGGGCGTGCGCCTCGCAGGCCGCGCAGTGCGTGGCGGCGGGCTTCAGCGCCAGGTGGCGACCTGTGAGCGGGTGGTGGCATTCCTCGCATGTCCCATACTCACCGTGCGCGGCGCGCCCCAGCGCGTGTTGCGTGCGCCGCAGGTCATCGCGCAAGAGCGCCAGCAGCGCCTGGCGCATCTCCGGCGTGCTCGTCATCGCCGCCGCGCTCGTCATCGTATCCACCGTCCGTGCCACAGGCGCCTCAAGCTCACAGATCGCCAGGAGCAAGGCCACATGTTCGCGCTCCAGCCGACCGAGCGCCTGGCTCGCCGTGCGCATGCCGCGCGTCGTCAGGCGCGGATGAGAGACGACCGATTTCCTTCGCATATCTCGTGTCCTGACTGTCGTTGCGCGGGGATGGCACCCTGCGCCGCGCATGCCATCGTCCCGCTCATGCCCATCGTGCGCCATGTTCCTCACTCCCTCACCCCACCGCCACCACTCCCGCTATACGCAACGTGCGTACCAGAATGAACAGCAGGCACATCCGCGTATATAGAACGTGCGCGCCGGTCCCTAGGAACACGGACCAGACGCGAAAGTCCTACTTCTCTGGCCGTGGAAGGCACCAAGGCAGCGGCACCCTGCCCTGGCGATGTTTGACAGAGCCGCGCTCAGAGTTCTATAGTGAAGGGGCAAACTACGACCAGGCAAAGACCGCGCCAGCCCGCGCGGCCTCCTCCTCGCGGGCCGCGGCGATGCCGAATAGGTGGCTATGCCGAACGAGAGAACCATCC
>JADMIN010000009.1 GCA_015478575.1 Ktedonobacterales bacterium
CAACACGGTCTTCGCTGGCCAGCCACTCTATCCGGAGTCTGCCTGACCTACTACAAAGATTCCTGGGCCTGCATATCCATCTATGAGCAGGATTTTAGGCGGCATCCTTCCGACCTTACGGAGATATGGTGGCATATAGTCACGTAGCACAGCGTCCTTGATGCGCGACCATGGCCGCTTCCCTTGGAAGAAGTCATCGTGTGCAGTCATTGTCCTTCCCTTCGCACTCCTGAGCAGTGCTCGTTATCCACCTGCTGCCGATTAGTTATGCCCTCCAATCCTCACGACGGCCACCGCGTGCCCTCGTTCGGCAGGCTCTCCACATGGCGCACCAGATCGCTGAAGCGCCGGCGTCCCTGATTCGCCCACCAGGCGACGTCCGCACGGCTGAGCGCACTGTCATTCACGAGGAAGAGATAGTGCCACAGAGTGCCGGTCGCCTGCGTGAGCTGATCAACGTAGCGCTCGGCACGCGCCTGCTTCGCCCGGTCGCGCTCGCGAATCGAGCCTTTCGTCTCCACCACCCACATCGTCCCATCGGCGAGGCGCACCAGGAAGTCGGGATAGTAGTAGGGGGTGCGCCCCTCGAAGGCGTACTGCATGCGGAACCCCACGCCCGTCTGATCGTTCCACAGCCAGGCGGCCACATCGTCGGCTTCGTCGAGCTGCTCTGCCAGGCGCAGCTCGTCGGCCACATCGAAGCAGCAGGCATCGAAGACACACTTGGCGGGACTCCGCAGGGCCAGCCGCGGCACCGCCTCGAAGGCCCGCAGGTCTTTCGCCTGTTGGATACTGACGCGAATCTCGGGATTGCCTTGCCCAGTGCGCGCCGCGCCGATGATGCGCCCGACCTGGGTGACTACCTGCTGCTTGACGTGTGGCGCCTGGATGTTGGCTAGCACGATCTTGCGCCCCTCCTCGTCCAGCTCTGTGGCACTGTCGAGGTTCATGGCGACGCCGGGCGGCAGCGCGAAGACGCAGCGCTCCAGGTAGCTCTTCACGATGGCCTTAATGGCGGCCTCATAGAAGCGTGAGAGGCGCAGCTCCGCGCGAATGGCCTCGGCGTAGGCGCTTATCACGGCGTCAATGCTGGCGTAGCTAATCGTCTGCACGTCAAAGTGGACCTCATCCCCCTGGATGCGCTCGCCGCCGATGCCCGAATGGCGCAAGATGCCCTCGATCTCCGGCACGCTCGTAATCCAGGGGAAGCGGCTCGCCAACGGTGGCAGCGCATGGCGGTTGATCTTCTCCACCCAATCATCCGTCGTCTCATAGGCGCCGGTGATCTGTGGGATCGGCAGGTCACGGCGGGCGCGCTCCTCCTCAGGCTCGATGGTGCTGATCACCAGACGGGTCGGATCGTGGCGCTCCCGCATGGGCTCCGTCTCGGTGAGGATATCCTGCAACTGGTTGATGATGGCCGCGAACGATGGGTGCTTGATGACGTAGAGTCCTTCGTGGATGCCGCGATCCTTCAGCTCGCCCTCAGGGGACCAGTACGGCGGGAACATACGCCGCAGCCCGCGCCCAAGAATCTGCTCGGTCAGCGTGCGGGAATCGCAGGGGCGAAGCGGGACAATCACCTTGACGTTGCGCACGTCCCAGCCCTCTTTGAGCATCATCACGCTCACGACCGCCGTGTAGGGATTTCCCGGCTCGTCTATGGCGTTGACCTCCGCCCGAATGCGCTCCCATTCGCGGTCGTTGGTGGATTCCTTGAGGCCGATGTGCAGCTCCTTCACGCGGTCGGCGAAGAGCAACTCGCCGCTTTCGGGATCCACGAACTCGCCCAAGCGCTCGGCCACCTGATGCGCCTCCGCTTTGTTATTGCAGACGATGAAGAGAATGGTTTTCCGCTGCAGCCTCGCCGCGTCGAGCGTCTGCTGCTCTTTCTTCCATTCCGCGATGCCCGCCTGAATGAGCTGGTGGTAGCGATCCCAGGCGTTCGTGGCCGCCTCGTCCACCAGCGGGATCGGCTCATCGGTCCCCGCCTTGTAGCGCAGCTCGACTCGCGCCAGATAGGGCCGCTTGACGACGCCATCGCCGATGGCCTGAGAGAGGGGATAATTATAGACCGTATGTCGGAACCAGGCTTTGGTTGTCTCCTCGAAGAGCGTGGCGCTGACATCGGTCTGCAGCGCCAGGCCCGCGCCGTCGTGCAGGCGGAGCAGTACCTTATGGTGGCCTTGCGCCTGGCGCGTCTCGGCATCGGGCTTGGCCCGCTCGCGCAGCGGATAGTGGGTCGGCTCGTCGTGGACGTGGTGCGCCTCGTCGTTGAAGACGGCGATGGGCGTGGCGGCGGAACACAAGAATTCCAGCAGACGCGGCTGGCCGAGATCGAGCTGTGTGGGCGTGGCACGCTCGAACATGGCGAGCTGGGCAGGCAGTTCGTCATCATCCAGGCGTTCATCCTCTCTAGGGTAGACCTTGTGGATGTTGGTGACGACGAGGTAGCCATCGCCGGGCCGCCATTGCGCGGGCACGCTCTCGGCGGTGAACACGGTGAGGTTCCAGTAGCGGCGTAGCTCGGCTGGAATGAGCGGGTCATTGGCGAAGATGGCGCCATCGCGGAAGTCGCTCAGTAGGCGCTCCAAGACGATGAGGTTGGGCGCGATGAGCAGTTGCGTGCCCCCGAAGCCGAGGTCGGTCTGGTCGTCGGCGAGCGCCCAATGCAGGTGCGCCCAGGTCATGAGGAGGCTCAGAACTTTGGTCTTGCCGGCGCCGGTGGCGAGCTGGAGGCCGAGCTTGGGCCAGGGGTCGCGCTGCGGGACGCGCTCCACGCCGACGAGGGCGGCGAGCTCGTGGCTGCGGTGCGCGCGCTTGACCTCATACAGATAGATGGCGGTCTCGACGGCGCGCCGTTGGTGGGCATACCACTGGAAGAAGCGGCCATCGGGCATGAGGTGCGGCTCGGCGAACCAGTGGCGCAGGAGGGTGAGCGTAAGCTCACTGGCGCCGGGGTAGCCGGCGGCGACCCACTCGGCGACCTGCGCCTGGACACGGACGATGATGCGCTCCTGCGGGTTCTCGGTGGCAATCGTGGCGGATGCTTTGGGCATGGACCTCTCCCCCTGCCCCCTCCCCGGCGCGGGGAGGGGGTTCTTGGTTGGCGCTCCTCGCCGATGCGATGAGGCACAGGAAAAATGTGAGCACGTTCGGCGCGGTTCTGGCTCCTCTCCCCGCACCGGGGAGCGGCTGGGAGAGAGGTCCGCTCGCGGACGCGTTAGACGGCAACGTAGGTGCGCGGCGCGGGCAGTGGATCGCCGTGTGCCTGGCAAGAGGCGATGAGGCCGTCGAGCAACTCGTGGCCGTTCTTGACGGCGTCTTCATAGGTGTCGCCGTGGGTGTGGACGAGGTCGCCCCACTCAGGAAAACGCACGATGTAGGTCTGGTCTTCATCGGACCATTGAATGGTCATGGAGTAGGAATGATTCATGGTTGCTGCTTCCTCCGTGCCTGGCGCGCGTGTGTGATGGCCCCTCGGATGTCGCGCTCCTGAATAGGGACGCGCGGTCTTCGCGGCATCGCGTCGTCACCGCTCCATTCTAGCATGCCCCCTCGCCGCTATGTCAGTGGACCACTCATATCCGCACCCGTATCACCTTCAGGCCGTCGTTGCCGAAGATGTCCGTCACCTTCACGGCGATGCGCTTCTCGCCGCGGTCGGTATCGGCGTAGGTGTGGCTGACCTGCATGGTGAGGTCACGCTGCTTGCGCGTGCGGAAGGTCTGCCAGCGGTTCTGGAAGGGTTGATCCTCGCGCCAGTCCCAGTCCACCGCCCAGTAATCCGCCAGCGCCGTCCAGTCGGCGATCTTCGCCTTGATCTGCGCGCGTTTGCGCTCGTCCTGCGTGCTGAGGCAGTCGTCCAGGTCAATCGTCAGCCGCGTGAGCTTGACGGTGACGCTGCCCGGCTGCGGAATCACCGCGATCTCGACATCGGGCGGCGTGAAGAAGTGGATCTCCGGCGCGGGCTCGATATCCGGGTCCTTGCGGCGGCGGCGCTTGAGACGGGAGCGGACGGCCTCGACGGCGGCCTGCGGAATAATCTTGGGGTGGACCGTGACGCCGTACTGATACTCGGCGGCGTTGGGGTTCCAATCCACCGGAATATCGGCGGAGAGGATATCCACGGCGCGGATTTCGGTGCTGGCGGCCTCGGCCAGGATATCGGGCAGGTCGGTCTCGGTGATGGGGCGGTCGAGCGGGCCGACGTGGACCCAGTGCGCGCCCTTGCGGCCATGCAGGTAGGCGTAGCCCTCCGTGGGCTGGCCGCCGTAGATCTCGACCAGCGAGTCGCGGTAGACGCGGGCGGAGGGGCGCCTGGCCAGCAGCGATTGCCAGTCGGCGCGGGTGTAGTAGCCGATGTTCTCGACGGTGAAGGGGCGGCCCTGCTGCTCGATCAGGCGCTTGCGGGTGATGTGGATGGCGAACTTGCCGCAGTCTATGGCGAGCCAGCGGCGCGGCGCGGGCTTGCCGTCGGCATCCTTCATCGTCTCGGCGGCGACGGCGGTGGTGCCGCTACCGGCGAAGGCGTCGAGGACGAGGTCGCCGGGGTTGGAGCTGGCGGCGAGGATGCGCTGGAGCAGGGCAACGGGCTTTTGGGTGGGGTAGCCAACAGCTTCGGTTGCCTGTGAATTTACTGGGTCGACATCAAGCCAAACATCTTGCAAATGCACACCCTGCATACTATCGAGGTACCTCTTGAATCGGGGCCATCCACCGCTCTCCGGCCAGTGGATCATCCCCTCTTCATCCAGTTGCTCGAGTTGCTCAAGAGTAAATGCCCAGTGCCTCCCCTTCGCGCTGACGTCAAAACCACGCCAGGACATCCCAGATGAACCTCTACTGATACCCTTGGCAGTAAGATTGTCCGGCATCCATCTACGGCCATCGCTATCTTGCTGATTATAGTGGACTTTCACATACTCTATGCTGTGGGCGGTGTATTGCTGGTTCCAAGTGAACATTGGCGACATTGAGTAGACTAAGATGACATCGTGCACTGGCCCATATCTCTTTGCGCTACTGTGCGCTGCGGTTCGCTTCCAAGCAATCTCGCTCAGGAAATTCTCATACCCGAAGACCTCGTCCATTAGCACCTTGAGGTAGTGGCCGGCGTGCCAATCGCAGTGGACGTAGATGCTGCCGGTGGGCTTCAGCAGCCGCTTCAGCAGTTCCAGGCGGTCGCGCATCATGCTGAGGTAGCTATCCAGCCCATCCTTCCAGGTGTCCTCGTAGGCGAGCTGCTCGATCAGGCTCGGCTCCTTCTCGTCGGAGACACCATCGCCGATCTCAACGTTGATGGTGAAGTTGTTCTGCACGGCGAAGGGCGGGTCTATATAGATCAGGTCCACCTGGCCTTCGAGCGGGGCGTGCTCGTCGTCGCCACGCAGCAGCGAGGTGAGGGCGACGAGGTTATCATTGGTCCAGATAAGGCGGTTCTCCGGCGCGCCGGCCTCGCCCTCGAAGAGGGGGGTCGTGCTGAGGTGGGCGCCGCTGCCGGGGAGCTTGCCGGAGGTGGCGGCGCGCTCCAGCCGCGGGCGCACGATTTCGAGCGTCTGCGCGGGGACGGGCTCGGCGACGCGGCGCGTCTGGCGGCCGTTCCAGAGCAGTTGCGGCCGGCGCGGAGTGGCCGTCATGCTGGTGGCGCGCGCGGCGCTGGCGCTGGCGAGCTTGGAGGCGGTCATGGCGGCTCCTTCACTGGGTCTGTGATCGTGCGCTGTCGGCTGGGGTCGTCCAGGCCAGTATAGGGAGCTTGCGCTTAAAGGTCAATAGCATCAGTCCTCTTGTACTATGCTAGACAGCCAGTTCGTCGCGTGCTCCGCAGGCTTCATCATCCTCCACGTCTCGCCGAATGTGCTCAGAGCCAAGCGACGTACTTCTCCGATTCATGCGCCTGACATATCACCGCTCGTGATGTATGAAATAGTTTAATATTGCATTAAAGCGCATTATTTGGTATGCTGCTCAAGCGGGTGAACTCGGCACTGAGAACGGTGGGAGATGGTAGCGATGTCAGAGGGACCCTCATCAGCACGATTGCTCACCGTGCCAGAGGTCGCGCTCCAGCTCGGCGTCACAGAGGAGACGGTGCGGCGTTGGTTGCGCGCCGGCGACCTTCCTGGCGTACGCCTCGCACGTAAGGCCGGATGGCGGATCAGGGCGCCCGATCTCGAGGCTTTTCTCCAGGCACGCGACACACGGCAGCCGCCAACATAGGTGATACCGCGCGAAGCGCCAGGTCGAAGCAGCGCGCATCAGAATGAGGTGACCACATAGAGATCAGGCAGAGCATCGAATATCGAGGAGCAGCAGCGTATGGGCAGGCGGGGTCATGGCGAGGGCTCGATTCACAAGCGTGTGAGCGACGAGCGCTGGGTAGGCGTGCTTGATCTTGGCTACGCCAACGGCAAGCGCCAGCGCACCCTCACCGGCTTTGCTGATGGCAATCCCAAGACGCGCAGCGGACGCTGGCGCATCCTCTTGACCCCTCTGGCCGTGCAAGTGCTTCATGCACACCGGCAGCGCCAGCTAGAGGAGTGCCTTGCCCTCGGCCCGGTCTGGCAAGAAACAGATATTGTCTTTGCCAGCGCGGTCGGCACACCGTTAGACCCGAACAACATCATCAAGCAGTTCTACGGCATCGCCGCGCGTGCCGCGCATCCGCTTCCATGATGTGCGACACACCGCCGCGACGCTCATGCTGTTGCGCGGGGTGCCCGCCAAGGTGGTCTCCGAGATGCTTGGCCATGCGTCTATCGCCATCACGCTGGACATCTATGCGCATGTCTTGCCCGACATGCAGCGCGATGCCGTGACAGCGATGGAGGCCGCCCTGCGCGGTTGATCGCACACATGAGCGCTATTGGCTGTCAAAGCCCATCGAAACACACAAAGCGCCTTCGCGCTGTGAGCCGCGAAGGCACTTAAATTCCGGACTCGTAGGGGAGCCGACGGGGGGACTCGAACCCCCAACCTACGGTTTACAAAACCGTTGCTCTGCCATTGAGCTACATCGGCTGGACGCATGGACCTCCGTCCAGGTGCGCGGTCTATCGCGCCCCCTCATCACATCGCGTGCCCTCAGTATAGCGCCGCCCCCGTGGGAGCGTCAAGAAGGCGCAACAACCGCACGGAGACAGTGCCTGTAGACGGCGCGCGGAGGCCAGGCAGATGTGGCATAGATCACACGTGCATGCCTCCCGCCGCTGGTATGCTCAACGCAGGCGGCGCCACTAGTGATTCCGTCCGGCCTCCCTCGCGTTCGCACAACAGGTGTGATACACTTCAGGCCAGGCTGACAGCCCACTTCCCAGGCGTATGCGCGCATGGCCGCCTAGCACCTGATTGGGAGCGGTGAGCGCGCGAGCGTCTGCGAGCGCGTGGTGGCCCAGACGCCGGTACGGCTTGACACAGGCACCCAGGCGCGATAAATTAGGCTTGCGTGCGCGGTCACTCCTCTCCATGCTCGGCATGCCAGCATTGAGGGGCCGCGGAAGGGATGTCGTCCGCGAGATCACTCCCTTCACGTGAGCATCCAGTTCGATCATTTCAGGTGGGGGCGCGGTGAAGCGCATGGAGTGGTCCACGGCGCGTGGCATACCGCCCGTGATGGGGAGGCGTATGGAACCTTCTGAAGTGATCGGCGACCGGTACGAGATACAAGACTCCATCGGACGCGGCGGTATGGCGACAATCTATCGCGCCGTGGACCTGCGCATGGGTCGCGTGGTGGCGGTCAAGATTCTGCGCGAGGTCTATAGCTCCGACCCCAAATTCGTCACGCGCTTCCAGCGTGAGGCACAAGCCGCCTCATCCTTGCAGCATCCCAACATCGTCCAGGTCTTCGATTTTGGTCAGAGTGGTGGCTACTACTTCATCGTGATGGAACTCATTGATGGCATGGACTTGCGCCAGTACCTCAAGCGTGAGGGCATGATCAGCAATGAGCGCGCCATCGAGATTGGCCATGACGTGGCCCTCGGCCTGGGCATGGCTCACCGCCGCAACATCGTCCACCGCGACGTCAAACCCCAGAATATCCTGCTCAGCAACGACGGCCTCATCAAGCTCACCGACTTCGGCATCGCCAGCGTCTATAAGGGCGCCGACGACGAGCGCCTGACGACTACTGGCATGACGCTCGGCACCGTGCAATACTACGCGCCAGAGCAAGCGCAGGGCGAGATCGTCACCCCTGCCGCGGATGTCTACGCGCTGGGTATCGTGCTCTATGAGATGCTGGCCGGGCGGACACCCTTCGATGGCGACACGCCGGTGGCCGTCGCGATGAAGCACATCCAAGAGCTACCAGAGCCGCCACGCCACTTCAATCCCAACATCTCCCCCCCGCTCGAGCGCATCGTCCTGCGCTGCCTGGAAAAAGACCCGCGCGACCGCTATCGCGATGGTGACGGGCTGGCCTACGCCCTAGAGCAAGCGGTGCGCGCTCCCAGTGGACGGCGCGTCGGGCCGGGCGTGCCCCAGCCAGGGCGCGGGCAGTTCGTTCCACCACTCAACCTGCCCACAAACGACCGACCACTGCCCGGCACACGCTCTGGCGTCTATGGTGGCCCTGCCGTCGCCTCTGGCCCGCGCGGCGCCGCTGCTGGCGCCACGCCGTATAGCATAAGCCGCCCAGGAGGGCCACCTGACGCCTCCGGCTATCACGACGGCCCAACCTATGACGGCTATGATGACCTCCCCGGCGCGCCCGCCACCCGCCCGAACGAGGCCGCGGGTGGCACCGTCCCGCGCATGCCGTGGCCGGGGGTGGGCGCGCAACGCCCCGGCGGGCCAGGGAAGGGCAAACGTGGCGGTGGCGTTAGCGTGGCGATCATCATCGGGACGTTAGCGTTCCTGATGGTCGCCTGTGTGCTCGCCTTCGCCATCGGCGGCGTCCCCAAGGCCTTCAGCAGCCTCTTCGGCGGGGGCGCCACCCCCCTGCCGACCGTGGTGATGGTCAACGTCCCGAATTTCAAGGGCTTGCAGTATGCCGTGGCACAAGCAAACGCGCAATCGCTCGGCCTGAACGTGACGGAGACACTCATCAAGAGCACGGACCAAGCTGGAAAAGTGCTCGATCAGGATCAGCAGGCTGGCAAGCCGGTCGCCGTGGGCACGACGATCAAACTGACGGTGAGCGCCGGCCCAGACAAGGTGAAGGTGCCTGACTTTACTACCACCAATACGCTCTTCAAGACCGCATGCGCTCAACTAGGCACCATGGGGCTGGTCTGTCAGGCGGCGCCCAATCTGGTGACCAGCCCATCGGTACCCTATGGCGATGTGGTCAGCTCCCAGCCACCCGCTGGCACCTTAGTGGCGCCTGGCTCGCGTGTGATTCTCACCGTCAGTTCCGGCCCGCCGCCACCATCGCCGACGCCCAGCCCGACGCCCAGCCCGTCGCCGACGCCCAGCCCGTCGCCATCACCCAGCCCGTCGCCATCGCCGACATGTACCCCTGGGACAGCGACACCGACCTGTTAGGAAGAGGGGATGACCGACGCCCTGATGATCCGCATCCAGCGCCCGCGCGCGGAAGAGGGAAGTGTTCACTCTCCCTATCCGCGCGCCCGGCCAGGGCGCCACATTTCGAGGCACGTATGGCACATCCCCGCGTTTACTCCATCGAGGCGATCATCCTGCGCCGGGGCAACTTCGGTGAGGCTGATCGCATCCTCACGCTCTTCACCCCGACCCAAGGGAAGATCCGCGCCATCGCCAAGGGCATCCGCCGCACCACCAGCCGCAAGGCGGGCCACCTCGAGCTTTTCACACGCGCGCAACTGCTGTTGGCCTCTGGGCGTGAGCTAGAAGTCGTCACACAGGCCGAGGGCCGCGAGCAGTTCGAGCATCTGCGCTTGGATCTCTGGCACGCGACCGGTGCCTGGTATACCGCCGAACTGGTGGATCGCTTCCTCGAAGACGCCGACCCACATCCCCGTCTCTACGCCCTCTTCATCGCGACACTGCGCCGGCTGGATGCGGGCGCGTTGGCGCATGAGCAGACACAAAGTTGGCTAGCGCTGCGCTACTTCGAGTTGCGCCTGCTCGACGAACTGGGCTACCGGCCCAACCTGCATACCTGCGTGGGATGCGATACACCCTTGCGTCCGGAGGATGCCGGCTACAGCGCGGAACTGGGTGGCGCCCTCTGCCCCGCGTGCGCGCCGCTGGCCCAGCGCCGCCTCTCCCTGCGCGGGCTCAAAGTGCTGCGGCTGCTCCAAACGTCGGAATGGGAGGCACTGCCCCGCCTGCGCCTCGATGGCACGGTGCGGGAAGAGATCGAGGCACTGCTGCGGATGGCGTTGCGCTTTCACCTGGACCGCGATCTCAAGTCGTGGCCGTTCTTGCGCCGTGTGACGATGGAGTCCGCGCCGCCAGAGTAAGCGTGGGGCGTGTGCGTCTAGAATGTCTGGAGCGCAGACCCATCGAGGCAGAGCATACGCCCGCCCGCTCACGTTCCGGCCCATGCTCAGCCTACGAGTCTCGGCTGGCGCCGCGCTCCGCTCATTGGGCCACTCTCGCCGCTCGCCCGATTTGCTGTTGCCACGCGCATGCTATACTCTAGAGATACCGGCGTGTGGCTGATGTGCCACGCGCGCCCAGCGCACGCGGAGGAGACAACCGATGGCGGCACAGTTCCCCAGCAAGACCGACAAAGCGGAAGCGAAGCGCGCGAAGAATGGACACCTCCAGCACGAGGCCGCCGCGCTTGATGCTCCACCTCATCCCTCGCCGAGCACTCTGCCAGGCACCACGCTCGACCTGACACTGCTCAAGCGACTGAGCGAGACACCCGGCGTGCCTGGCCGCGAGGAGCACGTGCGCGCGCTGGTCGTCGAGGCACTGACGCCCCTAGTGGATGAGATCCATGTAGACACGCTCGGCAACGTCATCGCGACCAAGAAGGGGACTGGCAATCGGCGTGTGATGCTCGCCGCGCATATGGATGAGATCGGCTTCCTCGCCCGCTACATCGAAACGAGCGGGCACGTACGCTTGCAACCGGTGGGCGGCTTTGATCCACGTGACCTGATGGGGCAGCGCGTGCGCATCCACACCACGAGTGGACCGCTACGCGGCGTGCTGGCGCCCGGTGGCAAACACTATAACATCCTCGCGTCGGAGCACGCGCGCGTACCAAAGCTAGAGGAGTATTTCGTGGATGTGGGCCTGCCGGTCGAGCGCGTGCGCGAGTTGGTGCGCCTGGGCGATCCGATCACGCTGGAGCGCACCTGCGAGGAGGTCGGCGAGTGCGTCAGCGGCAAAGCGATGGATGATCGCGCGAGCGTCTTTGTGATGATCGAGGCACTGCGCCGGTTGGGCAAGCATAAAGCCACCATCGTGGCGGTGGCAACCGTACAGGAAGAAGTCGGCACGCGCGGAGCCGCGACCGCCGCCTTCGAGATCAAGCCCGATGTCGCCATCGCGCTCGACGTGACCCCTTCGATGGATATTCCCGGCGTCGGAGAAAGCGACCACGTGACGCGCTTGGGCGCGGGCGCGGCCATTAAAGTCTTCGATAGCTCTCACATCGGCAATTATAAACTCGTGGATCATCTGCGGCGTGTCGCTGAAGCCCAGGGCATTCCCTACCAGATGGAGCTGTTGCCGCGTGGTGGCACCGATGCTGGCGCCATGCAGCGCGCCCGCGCGGGCACGCCCGCGACGACCCACTCCATTCCCACGCGCTACATCCACACGGTCAATGAGATGGTGCATCGCGCCGATCTCGATGCTGTCGCCACCCTTCTCGCGCGCTATCTCGAGGACGCGCACACGGGCGACTACCGGCTGTAGCCCATAGTTTGCTTGGGGGACTGGCGGCGCTGGGGGCGGGGGCGCCCAGCATCCACCAGACGGCCCGCGGGGAGCGCTCTCCCAGGCGACTTGCCAGCCGCGCCGTGGCCGAGTACAATCGCCTATGGAGCGGCGCCACTCCACAGGGGCGCTGGCATGAGCGCCGACAGAGGCGATCTGGCGGGGGCGCTGGGACAAAGGAGACGCACGTGGATGCGGATGAGCTACAGCAATTGACGGAGACGCTGCGGCGCGTGGCGCGCGCCATGAGCACCGATCCCGCTCTGGCGCGACAGGTGCGCGAGGCCCTCACCACCAGTGGTGTCCTCGAGGCCTTCGGCGCGGGCGAGACGCTCGATGTGGTGGAGCTATTGGATGTCGGCGGCGAACAGGCCTTGCGCGCGCGCCTCACAGAACTGCCCATCGCGCACCTGCGCCAGATCATTGCCGCGCGCACCTATGACCCAGAGAAAGCAACGACGCGATGGCGCAGCGCGAGCAAGCTGATAGACCTCATCGTCACCCGCGCCGCCTCGCAACTCGCCGCGGAGCAGGAAGCGGCGGCCTCACATCCCAATGCGCTCGCCGCCTCCTGGATGCTCTAGAGGCTGCTCAGGCCACCGCATGCACTAGGGGAACCGCGGCAGGCGCCACTGGTGGTCATCGTAGCGCGCCCGCCGCGCCGCTCTCCAGCGGCGATTGGCCCGTTCCGACCATCGAGAAGCACCTTGTACCGAGCGGTCTAGGCTCCGGCGGCACGAGCTTTTCCATCTCCCGCCAGAGCACATGCTGAGGTCGCGCGGACGAGTGTGACATGAGCAGCGGAAGGGAGATTGCGCAATGACTCATCAGGTAAATGCCCGTCGTCTGCCCCACACGCGGGCGACACCATGGTCGTATCGGCCGCATGTGGTGCTCGCGGCGCTCATCCTCGGCGTGCTCCTCGTCCTCGCGGGCCGCGGCGCGACGACACAGACGGGGCACACCAGCCCAACCCCCTCGCCAAGCCCCGGCGCGCCCAGCCCGACGGTGAGCCTGATACAGGTCGAGTTCGCTTCAAACAACATTGGTGATGAGGTGCGCCTCATCACGGATCTGGGCTTCCAGCCGTCGTTCCCATGCAATGGGACGAAGGTGACGTCCGGTTACTGGGTGCGCTGGCAAGCGACCGGCCTGTCATTTGGTCCTGGCGGCATACAGGCTGAACCGACCCCGCTGATCCCGCGCGATTGGCTGGCACGCCTGGACGCCAGCCCACTTGTGCGTACCGTGTTCCTGAATCCTCGGGCCGGGTGCGCCCGATATGATGTCCCATCGGGCACGTCGGGGCCTAACGACCTGGCGTTCCTGGCGCCGAGCCAGGCGGGGACCTACGCGCGGATGACCTTCGACAGCAGCGTGCCGGACTACTACCAAGCCATCTATACAGCGGTTGACCTGGGCATGCGCCTAGCCAACCCCTGCTACGAGCACATGACGGGCACGCCGCCGCCCTGGCGCCCAGTGGGGCAGGAGAGTCAGTTCGCCGCGAGCCACGAGCTGGTGGTCGCGACGACCGACAACGCCTCGAATCACTGGCAGCGGCAGCTCGCCGCGACACAGGGCATACGCAAGGTCGAGACACCGTACGCGCCGACCTGCTGATCGCGACCCAAACGGGGTCCGCGGTGAGTTGGGCGCGCGCACCGCGAGCAGCGCGCGAGAGCACGGACGCTCTCTCACACTCACGTGCGAGATCAGTGTACCCAGGTGCCATCAATTCGGCGCGCGCGCGTTTGTGCCCAAGACGCCGACACTCTATAATCTGACTACGCTCTTGGCGCGTATCTATTAGCGTGTATATATGAGGACAACAGCACGCGCTCGTAACCGACCGAGCCAGGCGCGGAGGCACGCCCAACACCGCGGGCGCACGAGGGCCACCATACGGGGCATCCACACGGCCCCCTCGCGTGAGCGCGCGCATCGTGCCACATCCATCGGCATATCTCGTGGCACAATGAGTGCGACCCAGGCCAGCCAGGCGCGCGGCGCGCCGTGGTGCGACGGCGAAGGAGGAGACAGCATACCGTGGCAAGACTTCTCGATACTATAGATACTCCGGCGCGCCTCAAGGCGCTCTCGCCGGCACAACTGGAGCGGTTGGCCCAGGAGATGCGCCAGGAGATCATTGAAACGGTTTCCTTGCGCGGTGGCCACTTGGCTCCGAACCTTGGCACTATCGAACTGACGCTCGCGCTGCATATCGCGTTCGACACGCCCAAAGACCTGCTCGTTTGGGATATCGGCCACCAGGCCTATCCCCATAAACTGGTGACGGGCCGACGTGATCGCTTCCGCACCATCAAGCAGTTGGGTGGCATCTCTGGCTACCTGCGTCGCGACGAAAGCCCCTATGATGCCTTTGGCGCTAGCCACGCGAGCACCTCGATCTCCGCCGCGTTGGGCATGGCCGTCGCGCGCGACCTGCGTGGCGAGCGGTTCAAGGTGGTGGCCATCATCGGCGATGGCGCGCTGACCGGCGGCATGGCACTGGAAGCGATCAACAACGCGGGATCGCTCAAGAAGAACCTCATCATCGTCCTCAACGATAACAACAAGAGCATCTCAGACAATGTCGGTGCGCTGCACATGCATCTGACGCGGTTGCGCGCCGACCCAAACTACCGCCGCATCCGTAGCGCCGCGCGCCAGTCATTGGAGCATATGCCTGGTGGGCATGTGGCCCGAGAGGTCGCGGGGCGCTCGGCCCGCAGTGCCAAGGAGTTCATGCTGCCAAGCAAGACCGGCGTGATCTTCGAGGAACTGGGCTTCACCTACCTCGGCCCGATAGACGGACACGACACCCAGACGATGATCGAGCTGTTCCGTAGCGCGCGGCAATTGGAAGGGCCAGTCATCGTCCAGGTGGTGACAACCAAAGGCCGCGGCTGCGACTTTGCCGAGGCTGACGCGACGAAGTTCCACGGGCCTGGCGCTTACAATCCTCATACCGGCGAGATGAAAAAGAAGCTCGGTGAGGCTCCCAAATATCAGGACATCTTCGGCGACGCGCTGGTGGAGTTGGCCAAGCGCGACGAGACGATTGTGGGCATCACGGCGGCGATGGCGGAGGGCACCTCGCTCAACAAATTGGCGCAGGCGATCCCCAATCGGTTCTTCGATGTTGGCATCGCGGAGCAGCACGCGGTGACATTCGCGGCGGGTCTGGCGTGTGGCGGCATGCGCCCGGTGGCGGCGATCTACTCAACTTTTTTGCAGCGCGCCTTCGATCAAGTGATCCACGATGTCTGCGTGCAGGACCTCCACGTCGTCTTCCCTATGGACCGCGCGGGTCTCGTCGGCGAGGACGGGCACACACAGCAAGGGGTCTTCGATATCGCGTTCATGCGCATGATTCCGAATATGAAGCTGATGGCGCCCAAGGACGAGAACGAGTTGCGCCACATGCTCTACACCGCGCTCTACTTGGATGGGCCGGTCTCCCTGCGATACCCGCGCGGCAGCGGCGAGGGTGTGCCACTTGAGGCGGAGTTCCGGGCGCTGCCCGTCGGCAAGGCGGAATTACTGACGCCGGAGGACGAGTTGGAGCGCGCGGAATGTGCCGTGCTTGGCTACGGGAACATGGTCTCTCCCGCGCTCCAAGCGGTGCGTGAGCTCGCTGAGGAGGATGGTATTCACGCGGCGGCGGTGAACGCGCGCTGGGCCAAGCCACTCGATGAGGAGTTGATCCTGCGCTTGGCGCGCACGACGCGGTGCCTGGTCACCGTGGAGGATCACGTCGTCGCGGGCGGCTTTGGCAGCGCGGTAGCCGAGTTGCTCCACGCGCACGACCTACACGATGTGCGGCTCAAGATTATCGGCCTGCCTGACAAGTTCATCGAACACGGCGCGCCAGCGATCTTGCGTGAGCTATATGGCCTCTCGTCAGGCCACATCAAAGATGTGGTGCGTGAACTGGTGCGGCCCGGCGTCCCCAACGCCTACAAAGACGCCAACTCGGCGACGCCCCACCCGCGCCAGGTATCACGAGAGTAGATCTCATCAACCCGCTCGCGCGGCATCTGAAAGCCCATCATCAGCGTGTGGTGGTGGGCCGCCACATTTCCTACATGCTCTGGGACATCAGCAACATCGGCGAGGCGGAAAGTGCCCGCGTGGCGCCCCGTTCCCTGGCTGGAGTATACTCCACCCAGAACGGAAGAGGAGGCCGCGATTGACCAGCAAACCCGCACCCACGACGATGCACGCGCCCCTGGCGCTCACTCCGTCGGCGGGGGCCGTCAAGACCTCAGCAACACTCGTGATGAATGAGGCGGTGGCTGCCCGTCGCGCCGCTGGCATGCCCACCATTCACCTTGGTTTCGGCGAGGCGCGGTTGCCGCTCTATCCGCCCCTGCGCGAGGCGATGGCGCGGGCGCTACCGCATACCAACTACGCGCCCGTGCTCGGCCTGCCCGCACTGCGAGCGGCCATCGCTGGCTACCTGGAACGGCGCTGGGGATTGGTCTCTTCGCCCGATACCGTGCTCGTCGGACCGGGCAGCAAACCACTGATCTATGCGCTGCTCCAGGTGTTGGAAGGCGATCTGCTGCTGCCGGTGCCTTCATGGGTGAGTTACGCGCCACAGGCCCGGCTGGCCGGCAAGCGCGTCGTGCCTGTGGCCACGGCTGCCGCCGATGCGTTCATCCTCACTCCGGCGGCGCTCGACGAGGCGCTCGCGCACGGGCGGCACGCGGGCGCCAATCCGCGCCTGCTGCTGGTCAATACGCCGAGCAATCCAACTGGCGGTATGCTCGCGCGAGAGGACGCGGCGGCGCTGGCAGAGTGGGCGCAGCGAACAGGGGTGACGCTCATCAGCGATGAGCTGTACGCCGAACTAGCGCACGGTTGGCGCGCGCATACCTCGCCCGCCCTCTTCTATCCTGAAGGGACAATTGTCACCGGGGGTCTCTCGAAGGCCTTCTCCGCGGGCGGTTGGCGCCTGGGCTATGCCGCCCTGCCGCCGGGCGCGGCTGGCGTGCGGCTGGCCGAAGCCGTGCGCGCCCTGGCGAGCGAGGTCTGGTCCGCCGCCGCGACTCCCACCCAGCAGGCCGCCATCAGCGCCTTCCAGCCCGATCCCACGCTCGCGACATATCTGCGGCGCGCGGGTCAGCTACATGGCCATGTCGCTGGTCGGCTGCACGCGGCGCTGGCCGCGCGGGGCATCGCGTGCCCACGGCCCGCGGGAGCATTTTACCTCTATACGGACTTCGCGCCCTGGCGTCAGCGCCTCGCCGCGCGCGGCATCACCACCAGCGAGGCGCTCGCCCGCCACGTGCTCGACGCCTGGGACATGACCACGCTGCCAGGCACGGATTTCGGCGAGGCGCCCGAAGCGTTGCGGCTGCGTTTGGCCACCAGTTCCCTCTACGTCTCCGATGACCTACCACCGGAGGAGCGCGAACCGCTGCTCTGGGATCTGCTGGCGCGCACCGATGCGCTGCCCGCGGAGGACCCCGCCGCGGGGCCGCCGCTGCCGTTGCCCGCGCTCGACCGCGCCCAATCTCGGCTGCTCGAATTCGTCGCCTCGCTCGGTGCGCCGTCACAATAACGCCGTCACAATAGCACCGTCGTTGGAAGGGCGTACCTCACCCGCATCCACGCCCCCTTGCCACTCGCGGCGAACGGGGCGGCGCGGCGCGCGGGCCAGCGGCGGGCGCATCCTTTGGAGCGAAACGGGCGAGCTGGCCACGCGCGGATGCGGCATGGAGGCGCACCACGCCCGCGCACTAGGTTGTCCGTGATCGTCCAGGACAGGCCACCTGCCCGCACGTGCGCATGGTGGCCCTACGTCGCCTATGCTACGATACCCTCTATGTCGTTCTTCCTCAAGGCGCTCGTGGCGCTCTTCACGATGATTGATCCCGTCGGGCTTGTGCCAGTGGTGCTTGGCCTCACCGTCGGCATGCCCGCGCGGTCGCGCGTCCTGGTCATCACGCGCGCGACGATCATCGCCGCCGTGGTGATCGCCGTCTTCGGCATCTTCGGCCAGATCATCTTCGCCTCGCTCGGCGTGACGGGTGAGGCCTTCAGTATCGCGGGCGGGGTGCTGCTCTTCCTGGTGGCGATTGATATGCTCTTTGGGCGCCAGTCCGGCGCGCGCGAGACGCCGCTCGAGACCCAGGAGGCGCTCGCGAAGGAAGATATGGGTGTCGCCGTCTTCCCGCTCGCCATTCCCATGATCGCTGGCCCTGGCACCATCACCACCATCATCCTGCTCGTGCAGACCGCTGGCACCGACACCACTGAGCTGATGCTGCTCGCGGTGGCGGCGGCCATCACGCTGGTGGCGGCGTGGCTAGCGATGCTCATCAGCCTCCCCATCCAAAAGCGCATTGGCACGACCGGCATCCTCGTGCTCTCGCGCGTGCTCGGTATGCTGCTGGCCGCTGTCGCCGCCCAATTTATCCTCAATGGCATCGCCCTCTTCATCAGCCACAGTGTGCGCTGACACACACGCGCATCGAGCCAGCGAGGCGACCACTCCAGGGACCTGAAGACACGCAGCTAGCTACATGGCGGGCGTTGGCCCCGATATGCTATCGTGACTCGTGGCGGTGCCCGGCCATCTCCCCCAGCGCGACGGACCACGACGACCGGGCGGCGCACTGAGACGCTGAGCGCATGTAGCGAGAGGAGATTCAGCATGGCGGACCAGCCAACCTCGATTCCAGAGTCCTTCACGGGACTCGAAACCGCGTTTGACCCCAGCAAAGCCGCGGGCGTAGACAAAACCATCCAGTTCGACTTCACCGGTCGCGAAGCGGGCACATGGGCGCTCACGGTCCGCGATGGCAAGATCAGCTATCACCAGGGGCCAGCGGAGAACCCCAACGCCACGGTCACGGTGGATTCTGATGACTGGCTCAAGCTGCTGCGCGGCGAGCTTAGCC
>JADMIN010000586.1 GCA_015478575.1 Ktedonobacterales bacterium
GCCCTCCACATAGGCACTCCCCTCTCTCCGCCGCCCCCCGCCTCGGTAGCCAAGCCGCGGATCGGGCGCGTTGTCACATTCAGGCATCTTCAGCGCATACTCAGCCTCTGCGCCTACCCTCATGGTTGGGGCACGACGCCAAGAGTCAGGTGAGCCATGAAACGTGCCGGTCGCTGCCTCCCTGGTGCTTGGCACGATTATTGTTGAACGTCCTTGCCCGCGTGGCGCGCATCGTGCGCCATCACCCATCAGGCGCCCATCCGCGCCCGTTCAGAGAGGTGACATGCCACCATATTCCATGGAAGAGGTACATACATGCTGTTGAAAGCCAGGGTCTGGTAGGGTGGGGGTATTTCTAGCATCGCGCGCGCATGGCCTACCAGCGTTTGTCGTGGCGTCGGTGGCCCGCCGCGTTTCCCTCTCGTGGAAGGGCACCTCCCATCGGCTCCAGCGCGGTATTGCTCACCAGTGGCGGCGGCGCCCGCTCTCCTTCACCATCGGGCTGCTCATCATCACACTGGGTGCCCTTGCCTACGTGGTCCTCTGGAGCGCCTATCTCTTCCAGAAACACGACGCCCTTCGAACCGGCGCCGAAGACCTGGGCATCATGGATCAGGTGATCTGGAACACCGCGCATGGTCGCCTGATGTACGAATCCATCTGCAACGCGGTCTCCGATGTCAACTGTCTCGCCGGCACGATGCGTTTCGCTATCCACTTCGAGCCGATCCTGATCCCGCTCTCGGTGCTCTATCGGTTCTTCCCCACCCCCAAGACGCTGCTCTTCCTCCAAGTGCTGGTGGTCGCGACCAGCGTCTACCCGACCTACCTACTGGCAGTGTACCGTCTGCGTCATGCCGCGTGGGGCGTAGCGTTCGCCGCGCTCTTCCTGCTCTCCCCCGCCGTGCAGTCCGCCGTCATAGATGATTTCCATCCCGAAGCCCTCGCCGCGCCGCTCATGCTGTGGGCGCTCTACTTCCTCGCCACGCGCCGCGACCTCGGCCTGATCATCGTCTGCGTCGTGGCGCTGCTCACCAAAGAGACGCTCGCGCTAGAAGTCGCCAGCCTCGGCGGCTATATCGCGCTGGGACAGCGGCGCTGGCGGCTCGGCTTCGGCCTCGCGGCGCTGGGCACCCTCACGCTAGTCCTGGCCCTAGTCATCATGCATCTTTCCAGTCCCATCGGGCGCTCACCCGTCGTCACGCGCTTCGATCCCCTGCTAGATGCGCCCGTGCCCGTGCTGCTGGCGATCCTCGGCGATCCCGCCCGCCACACCTACCTCATCCAGCTTTTCGCCCAGACCGGCTTTCTCGCGCTGCTCAGCCCCTGGATGGTGGCCGTCGCCCTGCCGAGCATCGCCGTCAATCTCCTGAGCGCAAATCCGATGATGTACTCCGGCGCCGCGCAATACAACATCGCTCTCGCTCCCTTCCTGATCGTCGGCGCGATTGATGGGCTGGCCTGGCTCACGCCTCTGCTCACGCGCCTGCTGCGGCGGCTGGCCCACCTCGCCCGCTCCCAGGCCCCTCGCCTGCGCGGCTGGGCAGTCAGCGCGCCACTGGTCGCCTCGCTGCTGCTCGCTGGCGTGTGGGGGCTGGGATTCCAGAACGCGGTGGCCCGTGACTACACGCAGTATGGCGAGCAGGGTGCCTGGCCAGCCACGACACCGCACATCCGCCTCGGCCAGCGGTTGCTGACGGCGATTCCGCCCACCGCCTCAGTCAGCGCGGAGGCTGGACTGGTTCCCCATCTCAGTGAGCGCGTGGATATCTACCAATTCCCTTCCGGCGCCGATACCGCCGAGTATGTCTTCCTCGATGTGACCACCGGCACCTTCTATCCATTCATCAATGCCAATGAGTACATCGCCGCCTTCCATCGCCTCCTCACCAGTGGCGATTTCACCATGCTCGCGGCGCAAGATGGCTACCTGCTGCTGCGGCGTCTGCCGCCCACTGTCCGCGCGACACTCAGCCGTCCACTACCCCTGCCCGCCTCCTTCTTCACCTTTCTGAGCGCCACCCCACCCAGTGCCGCGACCGCCCTGCTGGTGCGACACCTCGCGGATGTGCCGCCCGCCCACGATGGGATCAATGCGTCACCCCACAATACCCCCGCACACCCCTCATGCCGCTACTGGCGCGCATGCGGCTGAGGCGCGCCCTCAGCGAAGCGGCGCGGCATCCAGCGCAACCCCACCCCCGCCCATGCATGTCAGCACTCCGTGTCCCGTCCCCTCTGACGCATACCCACCAGTTGACAAGAAGAAGGAAGCCTCCGAAGATAGGGAGCC
>JADMIN010000587.1 GCA_015478575.1 Ktedonobacterales bacterium
TCCATTGTCCCGTCTCTGGCGTGACACCCAGCAAGGGATAGCGCATCGTCGGGCGGTCGGCGGCGTTCCAGAAGCCCTTCCAATAGCCAGCGACCTGGCGCCGTGGGCTAGGCGCGCGGAAGACCGCGTTCATAGTGAAGGCGGCGCTCCGGGCATAGATCAGCACATACTCGAAGCCCACGGCGAGTGAGGCGAGGCCGCGCCCCATGAACTGGCGGCTCAGGTTCTTATCATAGCGGCGGACCGCCAGTGTATTGCGATGGTGTCGCTCGCCAAAGACCTCATCGAGCAGCAGCCGCGCGTGATGCACCTCCTCCTCGCCGATGGAGAGGCAGAGCGCGCCATCGGCGCGCAGCAGCTCGCGCGCCAGCACCAGCCGTGGATAGAGCATCGAGAGCCAGCGCGCGTGAAAGCGCCCGTTCGTCTCCGTCACGGCAGCGGCGCCACGCTCACTCGCGGCGTGACCATTCGCCTGATGGCGATAGGCGGCCAGCGTATCGGCGTAACGGTCGGGGAAGATGAAGGCATGGCCGGTGTTGTAGGGTGGATCAATATAGATGAGCTGGATACGGCCCGCATGGGTGGGCATGAGGAGCTTCAGGGCCTCGAGGTTGTCGCCTTCGATGAAGAGGTGCTCCGTCTGCGCCAGGCCGACCGACGCCCCCGGCAGCGGCGCCAGCGCGCGCCGGGTGGGCGTGCGCGCCAGCCGCGCCGCGGCGGCCTTGCCTGGCCAGCGCAGCTCGTAGGAGTCTGTCTCCTCCGGCGGCGCTCCCGCGTCGTCCGCATCTCTCGCCACGCTTGTGCCACACTTCTGTCTGGGCCGCTCTTTGGCCAGGGTCACGCCGTCAGCGGTGTTGGTCCTCGTGGCCGCGGGGAGCACGCCCGCGTCACGGCCTGGGCGAGCGGGCCACTGCCCCAGAGGCCGCTTTCCAGTATAGTGGGCGCGTGGCGAGCGAATCAACCAGGGCAGCCGCACATCCCCCTTGACAAGATACACAGGCATCAGGGACAATGCGCGCAACTCCCGCCTCTATAGGAGGCACGCACCCGACCCACAGGTGCGTCCTCCCCAACATGCGCGCGAGTCGGTTCGTCGGGTGTGAGAAATGCGTGGCACGGCACGTAGTACTTCACAGATCATGCATCACCGGGCGAACGTGGACACATTCCGTCAAAGGCCATCCCTTTCCGTAACGGTGCGGAGATCCGGCAACGGCGTCGGGCAGGATGGGAACGTGAGGAGAGTGACGGTGCACTACGACTGGCCCGATGATGCCCTGTATACGGGGTTAGTCGAGCGCGACCCGCGCGCGCTAGAGGCGCTGATTCACCGCTACTCGCGCGAGATGTCCTACTTCATCCGCCTCGTGCTGGATGGTGTCGGCACGCCACAGGATGCGGAAGAATGCGCCAACGATCTGTTCGTCGCGGTCTGGCAGGAGATCGGCACCTTTGATCCAGCGCGCGGCTCGTTGCGCACGTGGGTCACCATGCGCGGAAAATATATCGCGCTGGACCGGCGGCGGCAAGTGCAGCGCCGACAGGCGGCCTTTACCTCGCTGGATGCCGGCGAGAGCGCGATGGGGACGCATAGCGAGACCAAGCCGTTCGAGCGTCCACCGGCGAGTCTCACCGAGAACAGCATGGAGGGCCAGCTCGAGCAGCGCGAGCGGCGTGAGGAGTTGCGACGCGCGCTCACCTTACTTCCGGAGTTGGACCGCACACTCGTCTATATGCGCTATTGGCAGTTGGCGAGCACCGAGGCGATCTGTCGTAAGACTGGTCTGACCCGTCACGCGATAGATACACGACTATGGCGCGCGCGCAAGCAATTGCGCGACGCCCTTGAGGAGCAGGCACATGGGCGAGTGGGAGCCCAACTGGATACACGCGCTTGAGGATGGCGAGGTCGGCTCTCCCTTCCCTGGAGATTTCTCCGAGGAGGAGGCCGCTTTCGCCGCGGAGATGCGCGACCTGTTCCCGGTGGAACAGGAGGAGTTGCCGCCACTGTATGTTACGACACTGGTAGGCAATGACCTCTATACGCCGCTGGCGGCGGGCTTCGAGCAGAAGCTCTCCTACCGTGTCTTTCAGCGGCTTTGTCTGCCACGCCTACCGCTCTTCGGCCAGGTACGCCGCCGCTGGCCGACCAGGCCGACGTGGCCAGCGCTGCTCGACGTGTTGGCGCAGACGAGTCGGCCCGTGCTGGGGGCGATGAGCGCGGCCTTGCTGGTGATGGCGCTGACGGTGGCGCTGGCGCTCCTCGTACCGGCATATGCGGTCTTCGCGGCA
>JADMIN010000588.1 GCA_015478575.1 Ktedonobacterales bacterium
GTGTTGGCGCTGCCGGTGGTGGTGGTGACGGTGGCGCGCTTCGCCAGCGAACTGGGCGGCAATGTCACGTGGGTGCCCGCCGCGCGGCGGGCCGCGCTCGGCCCGGCCCTCAGCACGCTGGCCCTCGCCGCTGGCGCGCTCTTCGCTGGTGTCTGGGCGGGCGCCACGGCGCTTGGCTGGCAGCGGGTGCCGCTGCTCACGTTGAACCTGGGCGGCAGTGTCGTGCTCGCGCCCACCTGGCGCGCGCTGGCGCTCTTCGCCGCGCTAGCGTTGCCCTTCGGGCTGCTCTTCGAGTTGCCCTATCGCGTGGGCATCCGCCGCTGGCGTGCGAGCTGGCGGCGTGAGCTGGCCACCCGGCGCGCCGATCTCGAATCCCATGTGCGCCGCCTCTCCGCCGCGGATCCGCGCAGCGGGGCGCAGGATACCAGCGAGGAGAACCTGCGTGCCATGCAGTATGATCTCGTGCTGCTCGAGTTCTACCGGGCCAAGGATACGGAGGCGCGCGGCATCTCTGGCGCGCCCCTGCGGCTGGCGGGTCTGCTCGTGGCGCCGCTGCTGGCGCTGGTGGGTGCGCTGGTGGTGGATGGCGTGAGCGCGGGCGTGGCGCTGGGGCCGCTGGTGGCGGCGCTCGTGGCGCCGTTTGGTGGGCCGCGCTAGCGCGTCTGCCCCTGGGAAGCAAGGAACTGATCCACGCGGGCGGCGATGGCATCGCGTACGCGCCGGAAGGCCGCCAGTCGTTGCTCCTCGCTGCCCACCGCGGCGCTGGGATCAGGGAAGCCCCAGTGCTCCTGCCGCCGCGCGCCGGGAAAGTAGGGGCATTCCTCCGCCGCCTCATCGCAGACGGTCACGACTAGGTCCATCGGCGGCTGTTCGGCGAAATCGCCGATGCCCTTGGCGTGGTAGCCCGCCGCCGCGCTCAGGTCAAGGCCTTGCTCGGCCATCGCTTGTCTGGCGAGCGCATGCACCGCGCGCGGATGTGTCCCCGCGCTGAAGACGGCGTAGTGCGGGCCGCCACGGGTGCGCAGCAGCGCCTCGGCCATCTGCGAGCGCGCGGAGTTATGCGTGCAGAGGAAGAGCACGCGCAGGGGTTGGGAGCCAGCGGCGTGCGCGCTGGCGGACGTGTGATCGGGCGACATGCGATTGTCCTTCCTAAGGGAACCTAACCCCCTGGCCCCCTTCCCTGCGAGGGAAGGGGGAAGAGGAGGGACCTAACCCCCTGGCCCCCTTCCCTGCGAGGGAAGGGGGAAGAGGAGGGACCTAACCCCCTGGCCCCCTTCCCTGCGAGGGAAGGGGGAAGGGCAGGCGGCCCGTCCTGATATCACTGGCCGCTGACGTGGGTCTGCTCGGGCGTCGTGGGCGCTGATGTCGCCGCGCGCAGCCAGCGATACACCCATCCGGCCGCGACCATCCCCAGGCCCGGCGCGAGCAGATAGACCCACTGGGCGGTCCATGTGCCGCTGAGCAGCGCGGGGGCGAGGGAACGGGCGGGATTCATCGAGGCGCCGCTGATCGGCCCAGCGAAGAGCGCCTCCAGCGCGACGGTCGCGCCAATGGCGAGCGCCGCGGCCTGGCCCGCCGCCCGTGTGTCGGTCGCGACGGCCATGATGACGAACATCAGGAAGAAGCTCAACAGCACCTCCAGGCCAAATGCCTGCCAGGCGCCGCCACGCCCGGCGGGCAGCGTCGCGCCCAGGCGCGCCACATTGCCCAGCAGCAGCCGCAGCGCCCCAATCGCCGCCAGCGCGCCGCCCATCTGCGCGGCCCAATAGCCTGCCAGGCGCCGTAGGGGGAAGTGGCGCGCCACCACAAACCCCAGCGTCACGGCGGGATTGAGGTGCGCGCCGCTCAGATGGCCGACCGCGTAGACCATCGCCGCGATGATCAGGCCAAAGACGAGGCCGACGCCGACGTGCGTCACCTGCCCGCCAGAGAGTGCGTCCACCATGATGGCGCCGCAGCCCGCGAAGACCAGGCCAAAGGTGCCAATGCCTTCCGCGACACAGGCCGGCAGCAGCGCCGGGTGCGTGGTATCGTGGGCGTGGTGGGCCGGAAGGCGCGGCGCCGCGGGGGTATCGAGCCTATCGAGCCACATAGTCTCCTATCTCCTGTGTCGCCACGCGAAGAGAGCGCGTGCGCCGATGAGGGCGGCGGTGGCCAGCGCGAGCGCGGCGATGGCGGGCGCCGACGCGCCCACGAGCCAGGTGATGAGGAGCGTCGTCGCTAGGATCAATTGCCCCATGCCCAGGGCCAGCC
>JADMIN010000589.1 GCA_015478575.1 Ktedonobacterales bacterium
CAAGAGACCCTCGTCCGCCACGACGCCGACCGTCTCGTCCGTGCCATCTTCGCTCGGCACCAGCCTGGGCAGTTCGAGGTGGGGACCACCGCGGTCACACGCGCCGCGCACTCGCCCCCAGATGCCCTTACCTAAATCGCTTGCGTACCACCTCCCGCGTACCGCCATCGCGAGGGCATATCATCCCGACGGTATACGCGGGAGATGTGGCCAGGTACCGCTGGCGCTGGCCGGGCGGTAATGGGCTAGTGCCGTTACAGTCGCGCGGATGTTGCGTTGCACTTTGCAGGACATATCACGATCCAACCATCAAGCTCGCGCACGGCGGGCCGCGCTTTCCACGTGCCGCGCCTGGCTGCGAAGCTGGGGCGGAGTGAACATAGGATGATGCTATGGCACATGTGCTCTTCTTGACACCATACTATCCGCCGGAGGTGGGCGCGCCGCAGAACCGCATCAGCGAGACGGCCCTACGGCTCGTGCGGGTAGGCCACAAGGTGACGGTGCTGACAACGCTGCCTAACTATCCCTCGGGCATCGTGCCACCGGAGTATCGCAAGGGGCAGCGCCGACTGGAAAGCATTGACGGCGTTACCGTGGTGCGCACGTGGAGCGCTATCAGCCCAAATAAAGGCTTCCTGCGCCGCATTCTCTCGCAGCTCTCCTTCGGCCTCCTCGCCCACCGACTGGGCAAGAAGGCGCTCAAACAGAACGGGCGCCCCGATATCATCATCGTCGAATCGCCGCCCCTCTTTGATGCCTTCGGCGGGCGAGCGCTCTCGCGGCGCTATAGGGCGCCCTATATCTTCTGTGTCGCTGATATCTGGCCAGAGTCCGCTGTGCAGCTTGGCGCGCTGCGGAACAAGCTGCTGATCTGGCTGGCGGAGCGACTGGAGTGGTCAGCCTACCAGCGCTCCGGCGCCGTGTGGGCGGTGACCGCGGGTATTCGGCAGGAATTGATTGATCGTGGCCTCTCACCGGAGAAGGTCTTTCTGTTGCCTAACGGCGTGGATACACAACGGTTCCACCCGATGCCGCACGCCGAGGCACGCGCCGTCATCGGTTGGGACAGCCGCTTCACCGTTGTCTATGCCGGCACGATGGGCCTGGCCCACGGGCTGACGACGCTGCTGGCGGCGGCGGACCACTTGCGCGAGCGCGAAGATATTCGCTTTGTGCTGATTGGCGAGGGTGCGGCCAAGGCCGACCTGATCGCCGAAGCGCATCAGCGCGCTCTGCCGAATGTCACCTTCCTCAGCGCGCAGCCGCACCAGCGCATGCCACTCATCATCAACAGTGCTGACGCCTGCCTCGCCTCGCTGAAAAATGTGCCGCTCTTCCAGGGCGCGTTGCCATCGAAGATGTATGAGGCGATGGCCTGCGCGCGGCCTATTCTGCTCGCGGTCAACGGTGAGGCACAGAAGGTGATCGAACAGGAGGCTGGCGCCGCGCTGCATGTCGAGCCGGAGAACGCCGAAGCGCTTGCGCAGGGCATCCTGACGCTGTGCGAGCATCCTGAGTTGGCCCAGCGCCTTGGCGCCAATGGGCGCACCTACGTGCTGGAACACTTCGACCGTGATAAACTGGTGGTTCGGCTGGAGCGGCAGATCGAGACACTGCTGGCGAGCCGGAGCACGAAACGACGTCGCATTTCGGCGCCCGCGTCAGTTGTGGAGCATCACTCGTAAGCATGTGGCCCGCCGTATGCTGTGAAGAAACGAAGAGACGTGTTTGGGTGCGCGGCCCGTGCCCACGCGCGCAGCCCAAGGAGGAATGCCGCATGACAGCGCAAGATCAGATAGCGCCGAACGCTGTGCCCGCGACGCGCGTGGCGCCAGGGAGGCCGCGACGCGAGACCTTCCTTCCCTTCGCTCTGCCACACATCACGCAAGCGGAGGTGGATGAGGTCGTAGACACCCTCCATTCGGGATGGCTCTCCACTGGCCCAAAGTCCCGGCGCTTCGAGTCTGAGTTTGCCGCGGTGGTCGGCGCGCCGCATGCTCTCGCCCTCAGCTCGGCGACGGCGGGGCTGCACCTCGCGCTGGTGACGCTGGGCGTTGGCCCGGGCGATGAGGTGATCGTTCCCGTCTATACGTTCACCGCGTCGGCGGCGGTGGTGGCCCATTGCGGCGCCCGGCCGGTGCTGGCCGATGTGGACCCAGTCACCTGCAACCTCGATCCGGCCAAACTCGAAGCGCTCATCACGCCGCGCACCAAAGCGATTATGGTGGTGCATATCGCGGGCC
>JADMIN010000590.1 GCA_015478575.1 Ktedonobacterales bacterium
CCGCCGCCGCCGCGTCAAGGCGCTCGCGGATGCGTTCGGGGCGCAGGCCAGCGGCGCGCAGGGCCTCCTCGGCGCGTACGGTCGAGAGCGTTTCATCACTATAGACGAGCGGGATCGCCAACTGTCGTCGCAGACGTTCGCCAAACACCTGAACCGCTCGCGCCTGGGCATGGAGGTGGCCGTCGAAGCTGATGGGCAGCCCGACCACCACCAGTTCCGCCTCGTTCTCGGCGGCCATGCGCCGCACGGCGGCGATGGCGGCGGCGTTCGAGCGACGGTGAATGGTCCCGCGCGGCGAGGCGAGGCCACCACGGTCGTCGCCCGTGGCCACACCGATGCGCTTCTCGCCCACGTCTAGCGCCAAGATCATCACCGCGGTTATACCCTTCGTCTTGCCCCTGGTCTGTGCTCAGCCGTCCGCTCCACGCAAAGGTGGGCGGCACCGCTGGGCATTGTATGGCCTCATCCCCGCTTCCCGCAAGGGTGGAGCGATTTCTTTCGTCTCGCACGGCACGTACACGCCCGCCCGTGTGCCCGCCAGAAGTCCTAACATGTGAAGTATCTCACCGAACGCGGCGCCGCGGTGTGGTAGACTCGTGAGGCGGTGGCCCACTGTCTCCACACTCCTGAGAGGGCAACGCAACCGATGCGGCTGGGCTACATCGAGGTTCGACGAGAGGAGCGAGCAATGACCGCTTTCTGGTATCTCATTACCGCGCTCGGCATCATCGCGGCAATCATCAATTTTGTGCTGGCGGGCATGCGGCGCACGCAGACGATGGTGGCGCTGGTGCGCGGACTGGCCGGCGTGGTGAGTCTCGCGCTCTCAGTCGGTATCGTGATCGGCAAGGCCATGCGCGTGCATCTGGCCTTCGCGCTGGAGTGGCAGACCGTCTTCATCGCCACGGGTGTCTTCGTCTTCGCGGTGCTGTTCTTGCCATCTTATCTGGAGAAGAGCAATGAAGAAGAGCACAAGGTGACCCTCCAGCAGCGTGCCGCGCGCCCGGCCAAGGCGACGATCCGATTGCGCAATCCCAGTTCGGATGAGTGGGTGAACTGACCGGAGTAGCCAGTCTCGCGTATACTAGGGGTGCTGCCAGCGACGGTGGCACCCCTATTTCGTCTTCTCGGCGGAAGGATGCGAAGGCATGCCCTCACTCAGCGTAGAACATGTGCGCGATTATCTCCGGCGACACGCCGTGCCTGAGCTGAGCGGCACGGTCGAGATCCGGCCTGATGCTGGCGACTCAGACGAGCAGCGGTTTCTCCTCATAGCGGGAGGCGCGCGGTTCACCTGCGCCTGCTACGCGCCCACGGCGGTGGAGCGCGCGCGGCGCGCGGCGGCGGGGCTGCGGCTGGCCGGCGGCATGGGCCTCGCCCCATCACTCGTGCTGGCGGATGAGGCCAGCGCCGCGCTTGGGGGGCCAGTCGTGATCGCCGCCGTGCCCGATGGCGTGGCGCTCGGCGACCGCCCGCTCAGTGACGATGAAGTGCAGAGTTGGCTCTTCCTGCTGCTCACCCTGCATCACCTGGCACCCGCCGCCATCACCGTGACGGCCGATATGAGCGCCGACGCCGCCGCGTGGTGGCAACGGGCGCAGGGTGCGTGGGAGGGCTGTCGCGCGGCCTACACCGCCCCCCAGTATCGTCCCCTGGTGGAGGCGCTGACACAACTGCGGGCCATTGCGG
This sequence comes from Ktedonobacterales bacterium, assembly GCA_015478575.1. GTDB lineage: Bacteria > Chloroflexota > Ktedonobacteria > Ktedonobacterales > JADMIN01 > JADMIN01. The sequence goes on from JADMIN010000590.1 coordinate 1,690, forward strand.
GCGTGCGCGTTGAGACCAATCGCGGCCTCTGGAGCGGCGTGACCCGCCGAGTCTGTCATGGCAACCCCGTGCCGGCCAATCTGGTGCGGACCGCTGGCCGACTCATGCTGGTGGAGTGGGATGGCTTTGGGCTGGGGGATCCCGCGCTGGAGGCCGGACGCGCCGCCGCGCTCGCGACGCTCACCGGAGAACTGACTCCCGAACAGTATGTGCGCTTCGTCTCAGAGTACCTAGCGGGTATGCGCGACCTGCGTGACACGGCGCTCGAGGAGCGGATGCGTGTCTTCGCGTCGGTGCTGCCGCTTGGCTTCTGTTTCGCGCTGCTGGCGCTGTTGGCGCGGCCAGGTGGGCCGAGTGGCCCAGAGCGCGCCCGCTACGTCGAGCAAGTGGCGCGCGCGCTCCAGTGGATCCACGAGACCCTAGGCATCGAAATTGGCGATGTCGCGTTACTCGTGGCCCCCTTGCGGGCATGACACGGCGCGTTGGGCGCGGTGGACCTATTGACGCGGTGGACCTATTGACGCGGTGGACCTATTGACGCG
>JADMIN010000591.1 GCA_015478575.1 Ktedonobacterales bacterium
AACACGGTCTTCGCTGGCCAGCCACTCTATCCGGAGTCTGCCTGACCTACTACCGATGAAGTTCTCTGGCTCAGTGTCCGCTTCCACTGGCGCGGGGAAGACTTTGGCGAGGCGGCGCAGACGCGCGATGCCAGGAGGGGTGCCCTCCATCAGTTCCCGCGCCCACCCATGCCAGTTGTAGGGCGCTCGCCCCGCTCGGCGCGCGAGCACACGATCGAGGCGCGGCGACCATTCTTGGTGGATGTGGAGATCGGCCTTGGGCAGCGCGGCGATGAGTGAGTCGGGCGAGATCGCGGCGAGCGGCTCGATTGGAAGCGTCATCATGAACGTATGCTAGCGCGGGCCATCCGCTCTGGGCCAGCATACGGCACAGGCGAGCGCGGCCGCTCGCCAGGATCAGCGCGCTGGTGCTTCAGGATGGAGGGAGGGGCAGCGGTGCCGCGTTGGGCGGCGTGCCCCAGCCGCCGCCGCCAGGCGTGGCGATGGTCAGGCGCGCGCCAGCCGGCAGATGCTCGTGGAACTTGCCCGGCAAGGGTCGCACCGTGCCATCAGGGAGGTGGAGGTGGTTCTCACCCGGCAGGCCGGGCTGGCCGCCCGCCAGCCCATAGGGGCCGTGCGTGCGTCGCTCGCTGAGCACGCTGACCTCTGTCCGCGCGAGAAAATGGTAGGTGCGGATTAGGCCGTTGCCACCGGAGAAGCGTCCCGTGCCGCCGGAGCCGCGGCGGATGGCGTAGCGCTCGATGCGCACGGGAGCGGCGCGCTCGAGTGCCTCAATGGGGGTATTGTGCGTGTTGGTCATGTGGACCTGCACCGCTGAGGCGCCATCCCACGCCGGGCCAGCGCCCGCGCCGCCGCCCAGCGTCTCATAGTAGGCGAAGGGGCGCGGCCGCGTCGCGCCGAAGGTGACGTTGTTCATGGTGCCTTGACTCGCGGCGGGAATGCGATCTGGTAGCAACCGCGCCAGCGCGGCCAGCGCCACATCTACGATGCGCTGGCTTGTCTCGACATTGCCGCCCGCGACAGCGGCGGGTGGCCGCGCGTTGACGAGCGTGCCCTCTGGCGCGATGAGCGTGATGGGGCGTAGGCTGCCCGCGTTGGTCGGTATATCCTCGGCAATGGCGAGGCGTAGGGCATAGGCCACGGCGCTCAGCGTGATGGCCGCGACCGCGTTCAAGCTCCCTTCCACCTGGGGCGCGGTCCCGGTGAAATCGAACGTGGCCGTGTCGCCCGCGATGCGCAGCGTCAGCGCGATGAGCAGGTCTACGCCCCCCAAGCCATCATCATCGAGAGCATCGCGGCTGTGAACCTCGCCATCGGGCAACTCAGCCAGCAGTGAGCGCGTGATGCGCTCGGCGTATGCTTGCAGCGCGCGCCCGTAGGTCGTGACCTCGGCGGCACCGTAGCGGGCGAGGTAGTATTCCAGCCGCTGGATGCCGACGCGGTTGGCGGCGATCTGCGCCAGGAGGTCGCCGCGGCGCTCTTCCGGCGTGCGCACGTTGCGTTGGAGGATGGCTAGGAGGTCAGCGACGATCTCGCCCCCCCGGCAGATCTTGACGGGGGGCAAGATCAATCCTTCTTGGTACACCTCACGCGCCAGACTGAGACTGCCCGGCGCGATGCCGCCCACGTCGGCGTGGTGCGCGCGGTTGGCGACGTAGCCTATCGGGTGTGCGCCTTGCGCGGCGAAGATGGGTGCGATGAGCGTGATATCGGGGAGGTGCGTGCCGCCAGCATAGGGGTCGTTGAGCATCACCATGTCACCTGGGGCCAGGGAATGGGCCGCCAGCGCCGCGCGCACGCTCATCGGCATCGAGCCAAGATGGACGGGGAGGTGGTCCGCCTGGGCGATGGTCTCGCCATGCGCGTCGAAGATGGCACAGGAGTAGTCGCGCCGCTCCTTGATGTTGGGGCTGAAGCCGGTGCGCATCAGCACCTCGCCCATCTCCTCGGCGACCGCCTGGAAGAGCTGCTTGAAGACTTCGAGTCGCGCTGGATTGAAGCGTTCCACGCTGGGCATGCTCGTGCTCCGTCCCTTCAACTGGCGATCGGCACGCGCATGTTGCCATAGCGATCAATGTGCGCGGTGAAGCCGGGCGGCAGCAGTAGTGTGCTATCGGTGCCAGCCAGGATGGCGGGGCCATGCATGTGCTGGCCAGCGGTCACGGTATCCGCGAGGTAGATGTTGGTCTTCAGTGCCCGCCCATCGAAGTAGGCTGTCACCGTGCGATGC
>JADMIN010000592.1 GCA_015478575.1 Ktedonobacterales bacterium
CGGTGAACGTATCACGCATCAGCTCGGTTGCCTGCCCGACGATCACGGCATTGCGCGCTGGGTCCAGCCGCAGCACGTGCAGCGGCTCACGTGTACTGATGCCCAGTCCCTTGCGCTGGCCCACGGTGTAGTAGGCCAGCCCCTGGTGTTCCCCCAGCTCGCGCCCGGTGGCATCGAGGATTGGCCCTGGCTGGGGCGCCGCGCGCCCAGTCGCCGCGGCGTAGCGGCGCATGAACCCGCGGTAGTCGTTGGCGGCGACGAAACAGATCTCCTGGCTTTCCGCCTTGGTGGCCACGGGCAGCCCGCGCTCGTGCGCCATCGCCCGCACCTGCGCCTTGGTGAACGCACCGAGCGGGAAGAGCGCGTGGCGCAACTGCCACTGCGAGAGCACATGCAGCACGTAGGATTGGTCCTTCGCCAGATCGAGCGCGCGGCGAAGGCGCCGCTGGCCTGCCGCTGGGTCGTCGTCCACCCGCACATAATGACCCGTGGCGAGATACTCCGCCCCCAGCGCCAGCGCCCGCTCCAAGAGCAACGTGAAGCGGATATGTCGGTTGCAGCGCAGGCAGGGGTTCGGCGTTCGCCCGGCGGCGTATTCGTCGTAGAAGTAGTCTACGATGGTCTGTTGGAATGGCTCCTCGACGTTGACAACGTAAAAGGGAATATCGAGGAGCGCCGCTACCCGACGCGCGTCACCCAGCGACTCAAGCGAGCAGCACGTGTTCTCCACCACGCGTTCGACGCCATCCTCGCCCTCGTCGCCCGGCTCGGACCACAAGCGCAGCATGATGCCCACAACGTCGTAGCCCTGCTCCTTGAGCAGGGCCGCCGCCACCGAGCTATCCACTCCGCCGCTCATGCCGACCACGACTCGCGCCACGCTCTGGCCTCTACTTTCGCTCGTCCTCGCGCGAGCCGCCCCACGCGGTTCACGTCCCGCGCGACGCTGGCAGACACACGCACGTCCTGCCATGCCCACATCGCTCTATTATACGCTATAGCGTGGGCCGCATGACGCCGAGCATGACGCCGAGCATGCGCGAGGGTGGCCACCACGCGAGAAGCGAGAGGGCCACCCCCGGTAGACGCGCCCCAGCCACGAGACCACTGAGGGCTACTTGATGCTGAACTGCGTGACCATACCCTCCGCGAAGTGTGGCTTGCCGGAGCGCGAATCGGGTACAAAGCAGAGCGCGACGTAGTTGCCTTTCTCCAGGGTGAGCTTGACCCAGGCGGAGGTGTTGGGCGCGAGCGCCCCGATGCCACCGGCATCCGCGAAGGGCGGCTGGCCGGATGACTGATTCAGGAACGCCATCACGTCGTTGAGGCTCTTGCCAGAGGCGAGCTTGAGCAGCGTCATCTCGTGCGACTGTGGTCCCTTATTCGTGACCTTCCACGTGACGGCGCCCGCCTTCAGATTGCTCGGCACGGCGATAGTGAAATCTTTCAAGGTCACGTCGCCAGTGGATTTGGGCGCGTCTGGCTGATTAGAACTCGGCGGGCCGTTGACCTTGGAAAACTTGATCATGCCCTGTTCAACGTGGGTCTTGCCGTTCGAGCTGGTAAGGAAGCACAGCGTCACATACTGGCCCTGCGCCAGGTTCAGCACGACTTCCTGGCTCTTGCCAGGATCCACGGTGTTGGGGCCGCCGACCAGTGTCACCAGGCCCAGCACCGCCGCGGGGCCATTCTTCAACGTTGTCTGAAACTTCTGCTCGGTGACGCCGTTGTTGAGTCGGGCGATGTTGGCCTGGTGTGGCTCCTTGCCCCGGTTGACCAGGGTGATGTCCACCTGCCCCGCTGGCAAGGTGTCGGGCATGGTAAAGGTGTACTCCTTCGCGGTGATCGTCACGGTCGGGGTGGATGTGCCCCCGCAGGCCGTGAGCACGACACCCAGAAGGGCTGTCAGCAGCACGCTCAACAGCGCGCCTCGCGATACCCAGGCATGCGATGAGTTCGTGATAGGCATGCGTTCTCCTCCATTCGCGGCTCGGATAGACTCTTTCTGCCCCAATATCCCGCTCGCGGCGCAAGCGGAGGGCACAAATAGAGCTTGCCTGAGCGTGGGACGCTTGTCAAGGGGGGAGCACACATTTATCATTAGGCACAAATACCTAGCGGACCGCCAGGATGGACTCCGATGGGTGGCCACGAAACCCCGCGCGCTCCGCCCGCACGGTGAAGCCCGCGGCGCGTGCCAGCGGCCCCAGCCTGATGGGCCGGCACCC
>JADMIN010000593.1 GCA_015478575.1 Ktedonobacterales bacterium
TCCTCGATCTTGGCGCCTTCGATCAGCTCAGCGATGCCGCGGTGGCAATAGCCCGTGCCAGGCGCATCCATCCCCGCGATCATCTCGCCGCGCAGCCGCGGCGTGAGCGCCAGGGGCTGCGTCAGGGCCGGATGGTACGGCCCCAGAGGGAACAGTATGGTGCTCGTGTGGCGCTCCTTTCAGCGGGCCGATCAATCAGCGAGCCTGTCAGCAAGCTTCTGTGGCGGGCGGGAAGTAGACATGCCATAACATAGACACACAGAGCGAGTATAACACGGTCAAGATAAGCGCACAATCGCCTCTATGCGCTCTCCCTCTCTACGACGACCGGAACGTCAGGTCGGCCACAGGATGGTCGGGAAGTGACAAGCCACCATTCCCGCCGCCACCTATAGGAAAGGAACACAGGCATGATCCAGCGACTGATGAGAGTGACCATCTTGGTGCGTGCCCAAGACGAAGCGCTTGCCTTTTATACAGAACGGCTTGGCTTTGAGAAGCGCGACGACCAGACCTTCGGGCCGGGCATGCGCTGGCTGACGGTGGCCCCGCCGGAGCGGCATGATCTGCGCATCATCCTCTAGCAGCCGCATCCTCTCATGCATGGAGAGGCGCAAGCCCAGGAGATGCCAGCGCGTCGGCCAAGCGCCGACCTGGGTCTTTGGTACCGATGATTGCCGTAAGACATACGACGAACTACGCGCCCGTGGCGTCACCTTCTCTCGCCCACCTGAGGAGCAGCCCTATGGCATCGAGGCGATCTTTCAGGATCTCTCTGGCAACTCGTTCAGTCTTTCGCGGCCGCGTTGAAGAGCGGCGCTGGGCGTGGGAGGCGAGCGCCAACGATCGGCGCGAGCACGGCGACTCGGGGCGCGGTCTGGAGCGAGTCGGTGGCGTCCATCTCTCCCGGCTCGCGGTGTTTCTGTCCTTCTGATCGCTGTCCCTCACGGCGGGCACCGCATGCATACGGCTCCCCTCGCCTCCACGGAAGAGAGGAGAGCCGGGGGTATGTGCGGGCCGCGACGATGGCGCGGCGGGGCTTGCCTGACCTCGGAGAACCGCTAGGGATAGATGCCACGCAACCGCGTGGCGTCGGCGACCCGGCGGATGGCCACCATGTTGGCCGCGGTGCGCATGTCGCAGCCTTCATCGTGTGCTAGGCGTGCCACACTCGTGTAGGCGCGCTCCATGACATGGCTCAGCTTCGCCTGGATCTCTTCAGAGGACCAGAAGAAGCTCTGAATGTCTTGCACCCACTCGAAGTAGCTCACGGTCACACCCGCCGCGTTGGCCAGGATATCGGGAATGACCTGGGTGCCACGCTCGAAGAAGATCTTGTCGGCCTCTGGCGTCGTCGGGCCATTGGCCGCCTCGACGATGATACGCGCCTGGACGCGCGCGGCGTTACGCGCGGTGAGTTGGCTTTCGGTGGCGGCGGGGATCAAAACCTCGCAGGGGACCTCCAACACCTCAGTGCCACTCAGGGGTTGGGCGCCGGGAAAGCCGACGACCGTCCCGCCCTGGTGCTTATGGCGCACGACCGCCGGAATGTCCAGCCCGGTCTCGCTAAAGATGCCCCCCTGGCGGTCGCTGACGGCCACCACGCGGATGCCTTCCTTATGCAGAATCTCAGCGGCGATACCGCCCGCGTTGCCAAAGCCCTGTATGGCCACCCGCAAGCCCTGAAGCGGCATTTTCCGCTCGGCGGCGGCCATCTTCATCACCGCCACCGCACCCGTGGCGGTCGCCTCACCGCGGCCCTCGCTGCCGCCGATGGCGAGCGGCTTGCCCGTCACGACGGCGGGCACGGAGTAGCCATGGTGCATCGAGTAGGTATCCATGATCCAGGCCATGATCTGTGGATTGGTGTTGACATCAGGGGCGGGAATGTCGCTGGACGGACCAATCAGGATGGAGATCTCGGTGGCGTAGCGCCGCGTGAGGCGCTCCAGCTCGGTCTGGCTCAGGGGCTTGGGGTCGAGGACCACGCCACCCTTGGCGCCGCCGAAGGGAATATCCACCACGGCGCACTTCCAGGTCATCCACATCGCCAGGGCGCGCACCTCGTCGAGGGTGACGCCCAGGTCATAGCGGATGCCCCCCTTGGCGGGGCCGCGGTTGATGTTGTGCTGCACGCGATAGCCGGTATACACACGCACGCTGCCGTCATCCATCCGCACGGGAAAGTTGACGGTCAGTTCACGCTTGGGCACGCGCAGGAT
>JADMIN010000594.1 GCA_015478575.1 Ktedonobacterales bacterium
AGCGGCGTCGCGTGGGCATCTGATAGGGATAGCCTGCCGAGGGCGCCGCCGTGCCCCGCGCCACGGTACCCCCACGGGACGGCATCTGGCGGAGATTTGGCTCCGTCACCGCCTCGTGATTCACCGGCGGGAGCGCCAGCGCGGAGAGGGGCTGGCCACACCCGCCACACATCCGCGCCGTTGGCTCGTTGGGCCAGCCGCAGCGCGCGCAGACCACCACATTCATACCGGCTCGCCTCCTCCTCGCGCCCGCCGCGGGTAGCGGCGCCACCACACGAGACATGCCCCCCACGCGCCGCGTCGGCACCACAAAACGGGCCAGCGGTCTCCCGATGGGTGACGCGGGTGCTGGGTGCCCCCCGTGGATCCCTCGCGCGTATTACTCCTCGCGCGTAGTGGCCACCCGCCGGCGGCGCCGTGCCACCCGGAGGAGCGCCAGCGGCAGACGCCGTGCCCGTCGCGCGATGAGCGGCACGGTGGCCGTGCGTATCTGAGTATACAGCGCGGCGAGGCTGTGCGCGGCCTCGCGGGGAGTGCCACCACCCCACCGTTCGCGCGAGTAGACCGCGCTCACCTCCTCGATCGCCGCACGCTGGTGTGGCAGCAGTGTCCCCAGGCGCTCCGCGTACTCATCAGGTGTCTGCGTCGGCCCAGGGGACGCGCCAGCCCAGGCGCCCAGGCGCGTGATGCGCGCGAACGCCGCCGCGGCGGGCGCGAAGCCGCGATAGAGCAGCCGCCACCAGAGGAGGAAGAAGGCCATCAAGATCAGGACCAGCAACATGACCGCCCCCAGCCCCAGGCCGACATCCACCAACGCGGTCCCCGCTGGGTTTTGCGGTTGCGTGCCCGTAAAGTTGGGGTCCGCGGGCGCATCGTGCGGGCCACGCGGTGTCGGCGTCACGCTCGAGGCGCCACCGGGCGTGGGTGTCGGCTGGTTCGTCGGCCCCACGTTCAGGGAACGCCCGAACTTGGCGAACGATTGCGTTGGCTCGAAGTTGATCCACCCATACTTACCAAAGTAGATCTGCGTCCAGGTATGTGCCGCCGTGCCCTTCACCACGAAGGCGTTGGCCTTGCCATCATACGTGCCACTGGCAAAGCCGCTGGCGATGCGCGTCGGCATGCCAAGCGAGCGCCCCATGAGCGCCATCGCGGAGGCGAAGAACGTGCAAAATCCCTGCTGCTGGCGGAGGAACCACGAGATCGCATCCTGGTCTTTGGGCGGGTCAGGATTCTTCGTGCTATAGATAAACGTGCGGAGATGATCTTCGATGAGGAGGGCCGCGTCATACATGTTCGTTGCCCCCTTCGTCCACTCCAACGCGCGCGCGCGCACGTCGGGCGCGATGTACCCATCGCCGCTCGGCAGATATTCCGCCAGCAAATCTGGAGGGTACTGGGCCGCGCTGGCCTGCGGGGTGAGGGCGCTCGGAGGCGCCACCGCACGCAGGTTCGCCTCGCTCGCCGTCGAGACGTAACCCCGCACCGTATATTTGTCGCCAGCGCCGAGCGGGCGTTGCGCCTGCCACGTCGTCGGCACTTTGGCGGTGACGCTAATCTGCGCCGAGATGGGAATGCTAAACTGCGCGGGCGCGGTCCCCGGCGCGAAGATGTATTGCTCGCCAAGCTGCGGTACACGATCGAAGCTGATCTGATAGGTATCCACCGTGCTAAAAGGCGATGGCGCCGGTTCCAGTTGATTGCTCTCGTACGGCGTCTCTTGGGTGAGCGACTGCGACCACGTGTTGGCGCCATCGTACGTATCGAACGTCTGGGTGATCAAGTATTGGGTAGGGTCAGTGCTGCCGCTGGGCAGGGTGTAGTGCAGGATCGCCACATTCGGCAAATCCACCGTGCCCACCAGACGAAGTGACGGACTGAAGAAGCCTACTCCACCAAAGCCGCCCCTGCCCACCAGCCCACCAAAGAGCTGCTGCAGCCGGAACCCCACCTGGATGACCGGACTTTGGGGGGAGTTGATCGCGTTGAGAACGTCAGCGTTGGCCGTGCCGACGGGCAGATTATACGCCAGCAACAGCACGACGACCGAGAAAAGTGCCCCCGCCTGCGTGAAGTCCCAGCTCAGATCCGGCGAGAACCGCAGCCCACGCGCGCGCCACTGGCGCATGTTTTCCGCCAAGGTGAAGCGCACCACCAACAGCAGCGCGGCGAGGAGAAAGAGCGCCAGAAAGAAATAGCGGTCAGGCGTAGAC
>JADMIN010000595.1 GCA_015478575.1 Ktedonobacterales bacterium
GGTGAGATCACATCCTGTGTGGATAAGCGTGTTCTTGGCGGTCGAGAACTGCTGCCAGTGGGGGCGCGGGCCAACGAGCCGCGGATCTTTGAGGATCGCCCGCGTCACTTCGACGCCTGGGATATTGACGCGGGCTACGAGCGCAAGCGCTACGAGGCGGGGCCGGCCGAGATGGCGCTGGTGGAAACGGGGCCGCTGCGGGCGACACTGCGCATCACACGCCGCGTACTCTCAAGCACCATCGAGCAGCGTATATCCATCTATCGCGCGCTCGCCCAGATTGATTTCGCCACCCGCATTGACTGGCACGAACACCATCTGTTGCTGAAGGTGGCCTTTCCGCTGGATCTGCGGGCGACGCACGCGACCTATGAGGTGCAGTATGGCGCGGTAGAGCGCCCCACCCACCGCAACACCAGTTGGGACCAGGCACGCTTTGAGGTGCCGGCGCACCGCTGGGTGGACCTCTCGGAGGCGGATTATGGTGTGAGCCTGCTCAACGATGGGCGCTACGGGCATGACGTGCGGGAGAACGTGCTGCGCTTGACGCTCCTGCGCTCGCCTACCTCGCCTGACCCAGAGGCCGACCAAGGTCTCCATGAGTTGACCTACAGCCTCTTCCCCCACCTTGGCGACTGGCGCGCGGGCGGCACGGTTGCCGCGGCCTATGCGCTCAATCGGCCCATTCGCGTGCGGCTGACGCCAGGAGAAGCGGGGCCAGCCTCCGCCACGCCACCGCTGCCGCCAGGGATTGGCCTCTTTACCGCCGAGCCTGCCAGTGTCGTAGTGGAAGCGGTCAAGCGCGCCGACGACGGCGAGGGGCTGATCGTGCGCCTCTATGAAGCCCACGGCGCGCGCTGCCTCGCGCGTATCGCATCGCTCGCGCCACTGGCGGCGGTCACGGAGTGTGACCTACTGGAGCGCCCGTTCGCGGCAGGCGCCAGCCCCGCTGAAGCGGCATGGCGGGCGTCTCCCGTCGCCTCGCGCGATGATCCGCGGTGGGATGCCGCGGGCTGGTCGTGCGCACTCCGCCCGTTCGAGGTGCGCACATTCCGCCTGCGTTGCGCGCCATTACGGTGATGGAGTATTCCCACATCATCGCACGCTGATCTGGATGGCGTTGTAACCAGACGCGCCATCGGGCAATGTGGGGGACGGTGCTGGCGTCTGCACATATCCATCCCGATCCACCGCGCGAGCGGCAATGACGTAGGTGCCAGCGGGCGGTATCCAGGGGAACTCCCAGAGAACCCAGGTCAGATCATCCAGTGGGCGATGTAACGTGGCCGGCTGCCACGTCCGCCCAGCATCCACGCTGACATCCACCCGCGCGATACCGCGGTCCCCGGCGTAGGCAACGCCAGCGAGCGTAAGGGGCCGCGAGAGCAGCACATCGCCATCCGTTGGCACATCAATGCGTGTCGTCGTCTTGACTCGCGCCTCGCGTGACCATCCCTGCTGCTCCCAATAGCCCGTGTAGCCGCCGGGGCCAAGCTCCAGGGAGGTCAGCCACTTGCCATTCTTCATCCCATAGAGGCCGGGCACAAGCAATCGGGCGGGAAAGCCATGAGGCCTTGGCAGTGGCTCACCATTGATGAGGTACACGACCAACGAGCGTGGGTCCAGCGCTTGGCTGAGGTGCAGGCTGTCACTGTAGCCATCCCGCGCGCGGAAGATGAACTCGCTGGCTCCCGCCTGGATGCCTGCCTGATTGAGGAGATCGGCGAGGCGGACGCCGCGCCAGAGCGCGTTGCTCATCAGGTCGCCACCGACTTCGTTGCTGATGCATTCCAGCGTGTGGTAGCGCTCCGTAGCGGGCAATGCCATCAGATCGCTATAGGTGAGCGTGTAGGGACGCGCCACCATGCCGCCGATCTGGAGCCGCCAGTCAGCTACTCCAATGGTGGGGTCGCCAGCCAGTCCCTTTGAGACGTAATAGAAGTCGGGTGTCGCGGTGACTTCAGGCGTCTGCCCACGCACTGGCGTCCACGCGCCATAGGTGGGCTGGGGAGGCGGCACGATCCGCCGCGGCGTCGCTTGCGTGGCGAGCGGATACTGTCTGCCGCGCGCGCCCAAGCCGAGGAGGCCACCAAAGACACCAGTGATCGCCTCCCAGGCCAACGCACCCCCGCCCAGGATGGCCACCGCCACGGCGCCCTGTCGCAGCAGCCGCCGCCGTGACAGGCTCGTCACCGTTGAGGGCGCCTCGGCGG
>JADMIN010000596.1 GCA_015478575.1 Ktedonobacterales bacterium
GCTCGATCGAGGATTCACGCGCGCTGATCCAGCGGCAACACGCATGGTACGCCCAGCGTGAGGGCATTCGCTGGGGCATCACACGCCAGGGCACTGATACCATCATCGGGTCCTGTGGCCTCTTCAATTTCGACGAGGGGTTCCATCGCGCGGAGACGGGCTACGAACTGAGACGGGCGTACTGGCGACGCGGCATCATGATGGAGGCGCTCAGCGCCATGCTCACCTTCGCGTTCGCCACGATGGAGCTGCGGCGCGTTGAAGCCGTGGTGGACGATGTGAACGAACGCTCAAAACGCCTATTGCGGAAACTGGGCTTTACCCACGAAGGCACCTTGCGCCAGCGCTTCTTCTTCCGTGGCCGCTTCCTAGATGAGCACTATTTCGGCTTGCTCAGAAGCGAGTGGCAGCGTTCCTGAGCCTGCTCAGAAGCGCGGAGCAAGACGTATCGCCTCCGCCGACGCCGTTGACAGCGCCGCCCGCTGTCGCGTATACTTCCGCCACAATACGTCGCATGACCGCATATTCAGGAGGAGTACGTAGCCGGCGGGCTGATAGAGACGGGAGGCAAGACGCTGGAAGCCCCCACAGCCACCGGCTGCCGAAGGTCGCCTGGAGCGAGCCGAAGGAATCTCAGCCGCGTGGCAGTGTGCTGCCTCGCTCGTCGGGAGAAGAGATCGGCACGGGTACGCCCGATAGCGCGAAGCCCCCATTTCGGCTGCTGTGTGGCCTCGTGCCTTCCAGCCGCCCGCCGGGGGGGAGTGAGTGCGCTTGCCCTTCACCGGGCCAGCGAACCGAGGTGGTACCACGGAAGGTGCGCCCTTTCGTCCTCATGGGGACGGATGGGCGTTTTTTGTTGGCGTGCGCCCGACACCGCACGCCCCACAAGGAGGGCACACGTCATGCCGCTGCCACCACACTACGATCCCGCCACCGTCGAGCCGCGCCTCCAGGCCTTCTGGCGGGAGGTCGGCACGTACCACTTCGACCGCGCCTCCGCCGCACCGGTCTACTCAATTGACACGCCGCCGCCGACAGTTTCAGGGCACCTGCATCTGGGCCATGTCTATTCGTACAGCCACACCGACTTTATCGCGCGCTACCAGCGCATGCGCGGCCACAACGTCTTCTATCCCATGGGTTTCGATGACAATGGCCTGCCCACCGAGCGCCTGGTAGAACAGTCGCGCGGCGTCACCGCGCTCGCGATCGGGCGCGCCGCCTTCAGCACGCAGTGCTTAGAGGTCAGCGAGGAGGCTGAGCGCGAGTATCGCGCCCTCTGGCAGCGTCTCGGCCTCTCGGTGGATTGGCGCTACACCTACCGCACCATTGACGACCTGGCGCGACGCACCTCGCAGCACTCGTTCCTCGACCTTTACCGTCAGGGTCGTGCCTATCAGCGCGAGGCGCCCGCCATCTGGTGTCCAGAGTGCCACACCGCTATCGCCCAGGCGGAACTGAGCGACCTTGAGCGCGAGAGTGAGTTCTTTACCCTCGCCTTCGCCCGCGAGGATGGCGCGCCGCTCGCGATCGCCACCACGCGCCCCGAACTGCTGCCCGCGTGCGTCGCCGTCTTCGTTCACCCAGAAGACGCGCGCTACGCGGCACTGGTGGGCCAGCGGGTGCGCGTGCCCCTCACAGGCGACATGGTGCCCGTGCTGACCGATGTGGGCGCGGACCCGGAGAAAGGCACGGGTGCGGTGATGTGCTGCACCTTCGGCGACAGCGCCGATGTGGATTGGTGGCGTGCCCATGGGCTGCCGCTGCGCACAGTGCTCGGACGCGACGGACGTATGACCACGGAGGCAGGCGCTGACCTGGCTGGCCTGACGACCGCCGAGGCGCGCGCCCGCGTGGTGGCGCGACTGGAGACGGAGGAGGGGCTGGCGCTGGCGCGGCGGCGCGTCACGCAGTCGGTGCGGGTCCATGAGCGCTGCGATACGCCGGTGGAATATATCGTGGCGCGGCAGTGGTTCGTGCGCGTGCTGGATGTCACAGCGGAGCTCCTGGCGATGGGCGAGCGCGTGGCATGGTATCCCGCCAGCATGGGTGCGCGCTACCGCGAATGGGTAGAGAATCTGCGCTGGGATTGGTGTGTCTCGCGCCAGCGCTCCTTCGGCGTGCCCTTCCCCGTATGGTACTGCGCGGCCTGTGGCGAGATCATGTTGGCGGAGGATGACCAACTGCCGATGGATCCCGCTGTGAGTCGCCC
>JADMIN010000597.1 GCA_015478575.1 Ktedonobacterales bacterium
CACGGAGGCTCTGGGGTCGAGCGCGCCGACGCCTGGAGGGGGAGCGGCGGGTGCGCTGGTGGGGGCATTGGGGGCGGCGCTGGCGGAGATGGTGGCCCAGCTCACACTAGGGCGACCAAAGTTCGCTGATGTGGAGGTGCGGGTGCGCGACGTGGTGGAGCGCGCGCGGGCCGCGCGGGCGCGCCTGCTGGCGCTGATGGATGACGACGCGCGGGCCTATGAGGCGGTCAGCGCGGCGTACCGATTGCCCAAGGGCATAGAGGCGGAGCGGGCCTGGCGCGATGCCGCGATTCAAGGGGCATTGGCCGCGGCAACGCAGCCACCATTGCGCGTGATGGAGGAGGCCTGCGACACCATCACGCTGGCGGGCGAGATCGTTGCGATCGGCAATCCCACGGTAGCCAGCGATGCCGGGTGCGCCGCGCTGCTGGGCGAGGCGGCGGTGCGGGTGGGCGCGCTGAATGTGTTGGCGAATGTCGTGCTGCTCAAGGACCAGGCGGCGGGAATCGCCGCGCGCGAGCGCATCGGCACGCTAGAGACACGGGCGGCGGAGCGGCGTCAGGAAGTGATGGTGGCGGTCTACGCGCGTATGGGCCTCGCCGCGGGGCGCCAGGCATGAGCGCGCGCCTTCTGGATGGCCGACGCATCGCCGGCGAAGCACAACGCGACTTGGTGGCGCTGGCGACCGCGTCGCGCGCGCGCTATGGGCGCCCAGCGGGCCTGGCGATCGTGCGCGTGGGCAAAGATGCCTCGTTCGAGGTCTATCTGCGGGCACTCCAGCGCGCGTCAGAGGCGATTGGCATCGCGCTCAGCGTCGTCACACTGGCGAGCGAGAGTGACAACGCCGCGCTGCGCGCGGGCATCGAGGCGCTCAACGCGGATGAGAGCGTGCATGGCATCCTGATGCAGTTGCCGCTGCCGCCGCACCTCTCACAGCGCACGGTGGCTGAGGCCATGGACCCACGCAAGGATGTTGATGGCATTAGCCTACGCAGCGCGGGCAATCTGTTTCTGCGCTTTCCGAGTTTTGTCCCTTCGACCTGCGCCGCGGTGATCGAGATGCTGGATCGGTCAGGCATCACGCTCGCGGGGCGGCATGCGGTCGTGGTCGGCGCCAGTAACGTCGTCGGCAAGCCGCTCGCCTTTATGCTGCTGGACCGCGATGCGACCGTTACGGTCTGCCATATCTACACACCGGACCTAGGGGCATGGACCCGCCAGGCGGATGTGCTGGTGGTGGCGGTGGGCAAGCCAGGCTTGCTGACGGGCGAGATGGTCAGGCCGGGGGCGGCGGTGATTGACGTCGGCACGACCGTGCGGGCGGATGGGGCGCTGGTCGGCGATGTGGACTTCGCCACTGTGGCGCTGGTGGCGGGTGCGCTGAGTCCAGTGCCTGGCGGCGTGGGCCAACTCACCAAGCTCATGCTGCTGCGCCAGACGTTGCGGGCACAACAAACGCTCGTGGGAGGCGCGACGGTCGGGAACGGTCGGGAGGTGAGAGACGGGTAGCTCGCGCGCCAGACCGCGCGCCAGAAGCGCTGACGCGCCGCGGCCACTAGCGGGCACAGCCCGTGTTACTGGCGGGAGGATCGTTCGTATCCTCTGATAATGGTGGCTTGATTTGGTCGCCGCACTCGGAGGTGAGCGATGCGCTGGTCGCCGAACCGCGCGCCCGTGCTAGTGGCCATAGCGCTCGCGCTGGGGCTGATTGTGGCCGCGCCCGTCTTTCTCCTGGCTGGCGCACGGCGCGGCGTGGAGAACGCGGCCTCGTTCGCCGTCGTGCCACCGCCGCGCGTCACGCCTCACGCGACACCGACCAGCACGTCTACACCCCGCCCGACGCCCGCTCGTCCCACCTACGCGACCGCGCTCTCCATCGGCGATAGCTTGGCAGGCGGCTATTTCGCCTCGGATTGGGCACATGCGTACATGGCCATCGTCACGGCGAAGCTACCGACACGCCTCCTCACGACACCGGTCTATTATGGCCACAGCGCCGTGAACGCGCTCGTGGCGATGCGACAATCACCGCCGCCCCCGGCTGACGTAGCGGTGCTGGAGCTAGGCACCAATGACCAAGAAAGCCTGACCACCTTCGCGACAGACTATGCTGATGTGCTCACACTGCTGCGGCGGGCCAATCCACGTATGCGGCTGGTCTGTCTGGGGCCATGGCAACCGCACGATCAGGACGCCTACAACGCGGTAGTGA